>NZ_JZWV01000024.1 GCF_000966975.1 Streptomyces katrae
CCCAAACCCCCCACCCCCACACCCCCTAGGGGATGTCACAGCTCAGCCGCAAAGGCCCCGTTTCCACCGGCCCGGCCACGACCGCCCGCCGGAGCAGGTACTTTCGATCACGTGGCTGGATTCAGGATCGGACGGGGCCGGGACGACAACCGCCCCCCGCAACAACCCCCGCACACCCCGCGGCAGCAGCCGTACGGTCAGCAGCAGGCGCCCCAGGCGCAGGCGCAGGCACCGTACGGCCACCAGCCGTACCCGCCCGCCGGCGGCCCGCCGCCGCAGCAGCACTGGCCGCAGCCGGGTGGCGGTGCCGGCGGCCACGGCGAGCCCGAGTACTTCGACCCGTACGGCGGCGGCCCCGGCGGCCACCACCAGCAGCCGCACCACCCCGGCGCGCACGAGCCCTCGTACGCCGACAACCCGGGCCACACCCAGGCCTTCTCCCTCGGCGAGGACCCGTACGGCCAGGCCACGGCCTACCACGCGGGCGCCGCGGCCCCCGCCCCGGCCGGGCCGCGCCTGCACTGGAAGGACCTGCTGCGCGGCATCGTGCTGCGGCCCGGGCCGACGTTCCTGCAGATGCGCGACTACGCGGTCTGGGGTCCGGCGCTCACCGTGACCTTCGTCTACGGCATGCTCGCCGTCTTCGGCTTCGACAAGGCCCGCAAGGACGCGATCAAGGCGACCCTCACGCAGGTGATCCCGATCGTCCTGAGCACCGGCGTGGCCTTCGTCATCTGCGGCCTCATCCTGGGCGCCGTCACCCACACCCTGGCACGCCAGCTGGGCGGCGACGGGGCGTGGCAGCCGACCGTGGGCCTGTCGATGCTGGTCATGTCCATCACGGACGCCCCGCGCCTGCTGGTGGCGGTGTTCCTCGGCGGCGACAACATGTTCGTGCAGGTCCTGGGGTGGGTGACCTGGCTGGCGGCCGGCGCGCTCTTCACCTCGATGGTCAGCAAGTCGCACGACCTGCCCTGGCAGAAGGCGCTGGGCGCGTCCGCGATCCAGCTGGTCGCCCTGCTGTCGATGATCAAACTCGGCACGCTCTGACCGTCCGGGCGCCCGCACGCAGAACGGAAGGGCCCGCCGCGCACCAGCGCGGCGGGCCCTTCCCCTTGTCAGCACACCTCAGGCGTCGAGGATCTGCCCCTCGCGCTTGACCACCGGCGGCTCCGTGGACCACGGGAACTCGATCCAGTCGTCGGTCTTCTTCCACACGTACTCGCAGTTCACGAGCGAGTGCGACTTCTCGTAGATCACCGCGGAGCGCACCTCGGCGACGTGGCCGAGGCAGAAGTCGTGGACGAGCTTGAGCGTCTTCCCGGTGTCGGCCACGTCATCGGCGATGAGGACCTTCTTGTCGGTGAAGTCGATCGCCTCGGGCACGGGCGCCAGCATGACCGGCATCTCCAGCGTGGTGCCCACACCGGTGTAGAACTCGACGTTCACGAGGTGGATGTTCTTGCAGTCCAGCGCGTAGGCCAGACCGCCGGCGACGAACACCCCGCCCCGGGCGATGCTGAGGATGATGTCCGGCTCGTAGCCGTCGGCGGCGATGGTCTGCGCCAGCTCGCGGACGGCGCTGCCGAACGCCTCGTAGGTCAGGGTCTCGCGTACTTCGCTCATGCCTCGTGCCTCACCTGCGTGCGGTGGAAGTTCTGGAAGGAGCGCGAGGCGGTCGGCCCGCGCTGCCCCTGGTACCTGGAGCCGTACCGCTCGCTGCCGTACGGGAACTCCGCGGGCGAGCTGAGGCGGAACATGCACAGCTGCCCGATCTTCATGCCCGGCCAGAGCTTGATCGGGAGGGTGGCGAGGTTCGACAGCTCCAAGGTCACGTGGCCCGAGAACCCGGGGTCGATGAACCCGGCGGTCGAATGCGTCACCAGGCCCAGGCGGCCCAGGCTGGACTTCCCCTCCAGTCTGGAGGCAATGTCCTCGGGCAGCGAGATGACCTCGTACGTCGAGGCGAGGACGAACTCACCCGGGTGCAGGATGAAGGCCTCGTCCCCGTCGGGCTCGACCATGCGGGTCAGGTCGGGCTGCTCGATCGCAGGGTCGATGTGCGCGTAGCGGTGATTCTCGAAGACCCGGAAGAACCGGTCGAGGCGCACGTCGATGCTGGAGGGCTGCACCATCGACTCGTCGAACGGGTCAATGCGAACCCGTCCGCTGTCGATCTCGGCCCGGATGTCTTTGTCGGAGAGAAGCACGTCCCGAGGATACGCAGAGCGCGCGGGCCGCCCCCAATCGAGAGCCGGGCCCGCGCGCCCCGTGAGCCGTACGTGACGGTCCTACCGCTTGACGCCGCCCACCGGCACCGCGTGCCTCAGCCGCGCGCACCGCGGACACCGCAGCAGCCGGCCGGGTCCGATCCGGCCGGCACCGAGGTGCTGCAGCGGGAAGGAGGCGGTGCTGAAAACGTGCCCTTCGGCACAACGGACGACTGTGCGCTCCATCGAGTCCCTTTCCCCAACGAGCCGTACTGCGATGAATCGCCACATTAGGGGATGATCGGGACCTACTCCAGCCGCCGCTCCGCACCCCAAAGGTACGCCCCAACTCCCGCGCGCGTGACGCCTGGTGCCCTCTGGGACGGACGACGACCCCACGGGTGGATTCACCGGGGGTCGATCATGGGGTACAGTGTGCAACGGTAGGGATCCAGGCAACTGGCCCCCACGCGGATGTAGTTTAATGGTAGAACATGAGCTTCCCAAGCTTATAGCGCGGGTTCGATTCCCGTCATCCGCTCAGATGCGAAGGCCCAGGTCAGCGACCTGGGCCTTCGTCGTTGTCCAGAACTCTCCGACCTTGGCCCTCACCACCGAAGGCCGCAGGGACATCCTCGGGGCTCTGGGCCGGCGACGGCGGCGAGGGCCACCACGCCGGGGCCGGACTCGTTCAGCGTCTGATATGGCCGGAGGGTTCCCGAAAGGACCGGGAAACGGGCACGGGGTCGGCGGCGAACTGGTCCGATCGGTGGATTTCGGGCCGTTTTGTGGTGCCGAAGGCTGTCCGGGGAGGATTCTGGGGCGGCAGCAGGGGTGCGCTGATCTGTGCGTATCTCGGTCGTTGTTTCGAAGAGTTGTGTCACGCCAGTGGAGAGGGCGTGACACATCCGGTGCCGTCGAGATGACGGAAGGCACCGCTCACAAACGCGTTGGAGCCGGTGGCGGGCTTCACCGGTACGCGTCCATGGGGTGACGGGAACGCGGCGGAAAGCGCGGCAGAGCAGGCAGTGCAGCCTTTTGACCGTCAAACAGGAGGAAGAGGAAACATGGCAGTCCTGACGCCGTTCTCGACCAAGGTGACCGCTGGTGAGGACGAGGCCGAGTCCATCGTCAACGCCATCGGCGAGCAGAAGCACGTGATCACCGATGACGAGCGGAACGGGTTCGGCTGGCCTTGGGGCAGCATCACGGACGCGTGCGCCAGGCACATGGGACGGCGTCCCAACGGCGCGTGGATCAAGAGCCCTACCGATCACGACCTTTACAACAGCTACGGATGGCAGCAGACCACCACTGTCCTGAAGGCCACCAAGGCCGAGATCCTCGGGATCAACAGCAAGCCGACGACCGTGAAGACCGCCACGTTCCGCAACGACTCCAGCGTGGGCGCCAACTTCAACGTCAAGATCACCGAGCAGGTGTCCAACACCGTCAGCAACACCTGGTCCACGACGAACAGCTTCGCCCTGGAACAGACGATCAAGTACGAGATCGGTTTCCTGGGCACCGGCGGCGGTGGCGAGACCTCGATGAGCTACACGCACAGCTGGGGACAGTCGAAGACCGAGTCCCAGACGATCACGCTGGGCTCGGAGGCCGGGGTGGATGTGTACCTCGAACCCGGGCAGGCGGTGAAGGCCACGCTGGTCGCCACCCGGGGCACGATGGAGGTCAAGGTCACCTACTCGGCCACGGTCGAGGGCCGCGTGGCCATGAACTACAACCCGACGCACAACGGACACCACTTCTGGAACGCCGGTATCAACACCATCCTCCAGGCGGGCGGCCTGAACCGCAGCAAGACGTTCACCGAGAACCTCGAAATCGGCTACTACTCCGACGCCGAGGTCCTCTTGGAGGACGCCAAGACCGGCGAGCTCCTGGTCCGCTTCCCCGTCGACGGCGGCCCCGCCGTCGAGGCGGGCGAAACCCTCTCCTTCGACCTCACCCCGCAGGCACGAGAGGCCGAGGCCGCCGAAGCCGCGCGAGCAGGTACCCCCGCCGACCCCGAACACCCGACCGCGTAACAAGGACACCCGGGCAACGGCGTGTGCCGTGCGGCCCTGTATCCCATCTGTCGACCAGTGTTCCGGCCTCTCATAGCGCGGGTTCGATTCCCGTCATCCGCTCTTCCACGAAGCCCCAGGTCAGCGACCTGGGGCTTCGTCGTCGTCCAGGTCTCTCATGGACCGCGCGCCATGTGCGCCCTCACCGCGCATCGGATCACGGGGGTGAGGGTGGGCGGATGCCCGGTGACGGCCATCGGTCCTGGAGAGCCGGGGCGGCGTGACGTCTTTGATCACCGCGCTCACGACGGTCGCCGTCACGTCACGCAGGCGTACGGGCTGAGACGAGTGCACGAATACCTGCTTTCGCGGCCTGAGATTTTAACGACCATCGCAGACAGAGTTCTTACCGGCGACACGCAGGGAGAAATATTCGCAGCACACGGGCTGCGATTACGTGCTACTGTCGAAATCAGTTGCAGTTTTGGTACCCAAAGACTTCAAGTGCTCCCGTCGGCCGCGTGCCGCACGGAAGCGTGTTGTATTTCCGGTCATTTTCCGGACGGGGCATCATCGCGGCGACACGGCGTCCGTACGGTACGGATTCCGTCGTACTTGCCCAGAGGAGAAATGACATGGCTGCTGGCACCGTGAAGTGGTTCAACGCGGAAAAGGGTTTCGGCTTCATCGAGCAGGATGGTGGCGGCCCTGACGTGTTCGCCCACTACTCGAACATCGCCGCGCAGGGCTTCCGCGAGCTCCAGGAGGGCCAGAAGGTCTCCTTCGACATCGCGCAGGGCCAGAAGGGCCCGACGGCCGAGAACATCGTTCCCGCCTGACGCTGACGCGCAATACGCAGCTGGGGCCCGCATCCCTCGGGGTGCGGGCCCCAGCTGTATTCATTCGCAGGGTCCTCACACGCGACCGCGCCACCCCCATTTATTGCGCGACCCGATGGCGTGTCGAATTTTCCTCGCCCTGGCCGAGCCGCCGGCTCCCTCATTCCATTCGGCCGTCCCCGTGGTTCCAGAAGCCGTTCATACGCTGCCGGAATTCCTCGATGCGTGCCGTATCCAGGAAGGTTCTGAATGAACCCCACCCGCACGAACGGCCGTACCTCCCGCACCCGCCGCAACGGCGGCCACACGTACGACTCCTCCGCCGGAACGGGCCGAGGCGGCCGCCCCGGTTGGCCCGCCGCGAGCCGGCCGGAACGTCCGAGCCGGTCGGGCGGATACGGCAGGCGTCCCGCCGCCGCGCAGGGGGAGTTCGCCCCGCCGAAGACGATCACACCGGCGCTGCCCGCCGTCGAGGCCTTCACCGACCTGGCTCTGGACCGGCGCCTCCTGGCCGCGCTCGCCGTGCAGGGAGTGGCGGTCCCGTTTCCCATCCAGGGCGCGACGCTGCCGAACTCCCTGGCCGGCCGTGACGTCCTGGGTCGCGGCCGGACCGGCTCCGGCAAGACCCTCGCCTTCGGTCTGGCCCTGCTCGCCCGCACCGCCGGACAGCGCGCCGAGCCCCGTCAGCCGCTGGCGCTGGTGCTGGTCCCCACCCGGGAACTCGCCCAGCAGGTCACCGACGCCCTCATCCCCTACGCCCGCGCCGTGAAGCTACGCCTGACCACCGTCGTCGGCGGAATGCCGATCCGCCGACAGGCGAACGCGCTGCGCGGGGGCG
The DNA here is from genome assembly GCF_000966975.1 of Streptomyces katrae. GTDB lineage: Bacteria > Actinomycetota > Actinomycetes > Streptomycetales > Streptomycetaceae > Streptomyces > Streptomyces katrae. Next base: position 5,915 of record NZ_JZWV01000024.1, read on the forward strand.
CCGAGGTCGTCGTGGCCACCCCCGGTCGCCTCAAGGACCTCATCGACCGCGGTGACTGCCGACTGGACCAGGTCGCGATCACCGTCCTCGACGAGGCCGACCAGATGGCCGACATGGGCTTCATGCCGCAGGTCACCGCGCTCCTGGACCAGGTCCGCCCCGAGGGCCAGCGGATGCTGTTCTCCGCGACCCTGGACCGCAACGTCGACCTGCTGGTCCGCCGCTACCTCACCGACCCCGTCGTTCATTCCGTCGACCCCTCCCAGGGCGCGGTCACCACGATGGAGCACCACGTCCTGCACGTGCACGGCGCCGACAAGCACCGGCTGACGACGGAGATCGCGGCACGCGACGGTCGAGTGATCATGTTCCTGGACACCAAGCACGCGGCGGACCGCCTCACCGAGGACCTCCTCGCCTGCGGTGTCCGGGCCGCCGCCCTGCACGGCGGGAAGTCGCAGCCGCAGCGCACCCGCACCCTCACCCGCTTCAAGACGGGGCACGTCACCGTCCTGGTGGCGACGAACGTCGCCGCGCGCGGCATCCACGTCGACAACCTCGACCTCGTCGTCAACGTGGACCCGCCGACGGACCACAAGGACTACCTCCACCGCGGCGGCCGTACCGCGCGAGCCGGCGAGTCCGGCACTGTCGTCACCCTGGTCACCCCCAGCCAGCGTCGCGGGATGACCCGACTCCTGCAGGACGCCGGCGTCGTGCCGAAGACCACTCAGGTCCGCTCCGGCGAGGAAGCGCTCCGCAGGATCACCGGCGCCCAGGCCCCGTCGGGCGTGCCCGTCACGATCACCGTGCCGCCGGCCGAGCGGCGCAAGGGCGGCACCAGGCGAACCTGAGCCGGCTCCGGCCAGCCGCGAGAGGGCCCGACCGGCACGCGCCGGTCGGGCCCTCTCGCGTATCGAATGAATGACCGCGTCATGCGCACACAGGAAAATCTAAGTCGGCCAGCATAGACATTGAGTGGTGACCCAGCTAAGGTTTCTCTCGTAGTCGAGAGAGACAGTGAGGCCTGGCAGAGACGAACTGTCGGCAAGCAGTACCAGGCAGGACGGTGCGGCATGGCAGATGCGGCACCGTGATGGCAGTACGCAGTACCCAGCAGTACGCAGTACCCCCGTGGTAGGGAATTGATCACCGGAGGAAGAACGGAGGAACGCGGCGCCATCAGGATCGCCCGGCCGGAAGTCTCGGGTCCGGGTACCGCAGGACATCGATAGTGAGGTGGTCTCCGGTCAAGCAACCGCGATCCCCGCGAACCCGACAGTCACTGGGTCGGTTCAGCGGACACAGAAGGCCGGCGCAGTATCAGGGCCGGCAGGTGGTGTAGTAGTTCCTTCGGGGCCCTGGTGCCGTACGGCACCAGGGCCCCTCTACGCGTTCCACAGAGAGGTGCAAATGACAGCAGACGACTCGTACGGGCGTCTCGACGACGACGACTACCCCGCCTACACCATGGGCAGGGCCGCCGACATGCTCGGCACCACCCAGGGATTCCTCCGCGCCATCGGCGAAGCCCGCCTCATCACCCCGCTCCGCTCCGCGGGCGGCCACCGCCGCTACTCCCGCTACCAGTTGCGCATCGCCGCGCGTGCCCGGGAACTGGTCGACCAGGGCACCCCCATCGAAGCCGCCTGCCGCATCATCATCCTCGAAGACCAACTCGAAGAAGCCCAGCGCATCAACGCCGAGTACCGCCGCGCCGCGGAATCAGCCCCGCCGCCGGACTCGGACTGAGGCGGGGGCACGTCGTCGATCCGGGGCAGGGCCACGGACGCCTCGGCCGCCGGTGCGGGAAGCGCGGAGTGACCTCGGTGACCTCCGGGTCGCTCCCCTGCGGCCGCCGCCCCCGGCCCGTACCGTACCGAAACTCCAAAAACCGCTGGTCAGTGACCTGAAGCCGCTGTTTTCGCCGAGGCCCCCCTCGGCTGCCTCGCCCTGCGGGCGTGGACTGCCGCAGCGAACGGATGTGCGCGGGGCGCATACTGGCGGCAATGACAAATCCCAGTGCACCGAAGCGCTATTTGCCCACCAGCCCCTTCAAGGCCCCGGTCACGCGGCCTCCTCAGCAGTTCGCCGTAGGCGACCAGGTCACACACGACGTGTACGGCCTCGGCCGGGTCATCGGCATCGAGGGCGGGATCGCGGCGCTCGTGGATTTCGGCTCGACGCAAGAGCGGATCCTGAGTCCGTACGCCAAGATGAGCAAGTTGTAGGGCAGCCGCCGTGCCCGGTCACGGCGCAAACCGGAGCCCCCCGTCCCGACCGAGCACCCCACCCCCGCGACGGTCCGCCCGCTGGGGCCGTACAAGGGTGCGAAGGCCCAGGTCCCAGACCTGGGCCTTCGTCGTTGTCACACCTCTCGGGGTCCCCTGCGGCGGGGCGGGGTCAGTGATCGGAGTAGCTGACGTCGCCCATGGTCCAGGCGCTGATGTCCGCGATCGAGACGCGGTACATCCCGCCCGTCTCCGGGATCCCCACCGTGCCCTGGAGGATCCGTGCCAGGTGGAAGTGCAGGTGCGTGGGCGGTCCGTCCTTCGCCGCCGCGCCGGCGAAGACGGCGGAGAACTCGGCCAGCCGGTCGGAGTCCGCAAGGACCTCCGAGACCCGCTGCCGCCACACCGCTTCGGGTGCCAGCCGGCCTGTGATGACAGCGCCGCCGGTCACGACGGTCAGGGACATCTGGTTGCTCCGCCCGGACTCCACCAGCCTGGCGACGTCAACGAGCAGCTCGTCAGTCTTCGACATGAGACCCGATCCTACGGGGCACCTCGGGGGCGGAGTTTCGAAGCGGGGGCTGTCGCGAGCGGACGCGTGGGCGTCGTGTCCGAAACACGCCGGCTTAACCGGCTGGGGGCGTGCCGCTAAAGCCCGGCTTATTTCGGATTGACCGACGGCGGGCCTCGTGTAGAACGGGTCCATGCGGAGAAAAGCCCAGTCGTCGACTCCAGCCGAAGGTGGGCCCGGTCTCACTTATGCGCTCGGCGCCGTGATCGTGCGACCGCTCCTGCGGCTCGTCGCACGGAGGGAATGGCGGGGCGCCCACCATCTCCCCGGTCAGGGCGGACACATCGTCGTCATCAACCACATCTCACATGTGGATCCGTTCGCCTACGGACACTTCCAGTACAAGAACGGCTTGCCGCCCAGGTTCCTGGTCAAGTCCTCGCTGTTCACCGTGCCGGTGGTCGGAGCCTTCCTGCGGGCCACCGGTCAGATACCCGTGGAACGCAACAGCCACCGCGCGGCGGACGCTCTGCACGCCGCGGTCGCGGCGCTCGAACGCGGGCGGTGCGTGGCCCTCTATCCGGAGGGGACCCTCACCACCGACCCCGATCTGTGGCCGGGGCGGCCCAAGACCGGTGCGGCCAGGCTGGCGTTGACCACCGGAGCGCCGGTCATCCCGGTGGCGCAGTGGGGTTCGCACAAGATCCTTCCTCCGTACGGGAACGGCAAGCGGCGTCTGCTGCCGCGCCCCACGCTGGTCGTCGCCGCGGGCCCTCCCGTCGACCTCTCCGACTTCCACGGCGCCGAACTCACGGCCGCGGTGCTGCGCCAGGCCAGCGAACGGATCATGGCGGCCGTGACGGAGCTGCTGGAGGAGATCCGAGAGGAGAAGCAGCCCTTGAGCCAACCCGGGGAAAATCGCCAGTAGACAGTGTCTACGGCGGTGCTGTAGAAACTGATCATGGAACGTGAGAACTCCCTCCGGGATCGGCTGATCGATGTCGGGGTGGACCTTGTGATGACCGAGGGAACGGGCTCGCTGGGGCTCCGGGAGATCGCCCGTCGGGCCGGGGTGTCCCATGGAGCCCCGCGCCGGTACTTCCCGACGCACCATTCCCTGCTCTCCGCGATCGCCCACCGGGGTCTCGCGGACCTCAAGGACCGGTTCACCGCCGTGACCAGTGGCATTCCGTCGGCGCGCGGCCAGTTGGAGGCGCTCGGCAAGGCGTACATCGGGTACGCGCTGGAATTCCGCGGCATGTTCGAACTCCTGCTCCGCCACGATCTGCTCGACAGCCGGCAGAACGCGTCGGACCAGCCGCGGCTGCGGGAGCTGACCCTTCCGCTCTTCGGGACCATCGTCGAACTCGTCGCCCGGCACCGCGAGGAGGACAAGGTGGCGCTCCGCCCCGGCACGACGAGGGACCTGCCCCCGCCCGAGATCTCGGCCGGACTGCTCTGGTCCAATCTGCACGGGATCGCCCAGCTGTGGGCCTGGGGCAGCCTGCCCCTGGCTCTCGGCACCGCCGGGACCGCCGGGACCGGCAGTGGCGACGACGGCGTGCTCGACACGCTCGTCGCCACAGCTCTGGACACCCACCTTGGACCGGTGAACCCTTGACCGAGACCGTACGGCAGCGCCTCGCACTCGTGGTCAGTGTCGCCGGCGCGATGATCGTCGCACTCGACGGAACCGTGCTGACCGTGGCGCAGCCCGAGCTGCAACGCGATTTCGGCGCCAGTGTCGAGCAGATCCAGTGGACCAGCACCGGCTACATGCTCGCGGTGGCCGCGCTCCTCGTCATCGCCGGACGCCTCGGCGACCGGTACGGGCACCAGCGGCTGCTGCTCCTCGGCGTACTGGGTTTCGGGGCCACTTCGGGCGGCATCATGCTCGCGCCCGACGTCCGCTGGGTGATCGGACTCCGCGCCCTGCAGGGCGTGTTCGGCGCGCTCCTGCAACCGGCGACGCTCGCCCTGCTGAGACTCGCCTACCCGGCGGACAGGCTCAACACGCCGGTCGCCATCCGCACCAGCTCGATCGGGGTGGCCGCGGCCGCCGGTCCGGTGCTGGGCGGCTTCCTCGTCACCCATCTCGGCTGGCGCGCGGTGTTCATGGTGAACGTGCCGATCGCGATCGCCGTCCTCTTCGTCCGGGTTCCGGCGCCGTCCGGCGGCGAACGCCAGCGGCTCGATCTGCTGGGCTCGGCCCTGCTCGCGGGCACGCTCACGGTCATGGTCCACACCCTCGGCGCCATTCCCCGCGACGGGTGGACCTCGGCGCCGACGCTCCTGGGCTTCCTCGCCACCGCGGGACTCGCCGCCGGGCTCGTCGTGCACGAACGCCGCACCGCGAACCCGATCGTGCCGCCCGCCGTGCTGCGGTCCGTACCGGTGACGGCGTCCATGGTGATCCTGCTCCTCACCACCAGCGGCATGTTCGGTGCCCTGTTCGTGGGCACGTTCTCCCTCCAGGACGTCCTCGGGCTCGACCCGTTCGCCGCCGGACTGCGGGTCCTCCCGATGACCGTGCTGATGGTCTTCGGTGCCCCTGCCGCCGCCGGGGCGTTGAACCGGTACGGCGCACGCCGCTGCGCGATCGCGGGTACGCTCCTCGTCGCCTTCGGGATAGTGGGACTGGTCCGGATCGAAGCGCCGGGCCCGTGGTGGATCACCGGTCTCGCCTTCGCCGTGCTCGGCGCGGGGTTCGCCACCGTGATGGTCACCGCCACCGGCACCGTCGTCGGCGATGCGCCCGCCGGCTACGCCGGGGTCGTCGGCGGGCTCAAGCAGACGGCGATGAACATCGGCCCCACGCTCGGCATCACCGTCGCCGCCACCCTGATGGTGGTGGACCCCTCCTACGGCGGGACACCCGCCGCGGCCGCGGGCACGGGCGACGCCGTCGGAGTGGGGCACACCCTGCTCGTTCTGGCCGCGATCGCCGCCCTGGCCACGCTGCCGGGATGGCTGCTCCCGTCGAGGGCCTCCCGCGAACCGGAAATGGCGCGCTGATCCGCGTCGTCCGCACAACGGAAATCGCCCAGCCCGAGAGGTTCGGGCTGGGCGACCGCCGGCGGCCGGGTTCCTCCAGCGGTACGTCAGCGAGCGGCCCGGCGGGAACGGACCACCTCGATGAGCACGGGCGAGAAGGAGACGATCATGATCAGGGCGATCACCGGAAGCATGTAGGAGTCGATGCTGCCCTTGAGCGAATCGCCGAGCCGGTAGCCGAGCAGGGTGATCCCCACCGTCCACACGACCCCGCCGATCGCGTTCCACATGAAGAAGGTGCCCCCTCGCACGCCGAGGAGTCCGGCGACGGGGTTGAGGAAGGTGCGCACGACCGGCACGAAGCGGGCGAGCACGATGGCCTTCCCCGCGCCGTACCGGAGGAAGTACGCCTCTGCCTGCGCGACGTGCGCCTGCTTGAACATCCGCGAGTTGGGGCGTGCGAACAGCTTCGGTCCGAGCCGCGCGCCCATCAGGTGACCGAGTTGTGCGCCGCAGACCGCGGCCACGGGAGCCCCGATCAGCAGCGCGGGCAGCGAGAGGTGGAAGTCGGGGCGGCCGAAGACCTCCGCCGCCGCTCCTGAGGCACCGACCCCGGCGAGGAAGAGCAGCGAGTCGCCGGGCAGGAAGAAACCGACGAGCAGTCCCGTCTCCACGAAGATGATGGCCAGGATGCCTATGAGTCCGAAAGCTGTGATCACCGACTGGGCGTCCAGCACGTTTACGGCAAGGTCCATGTGGATCCCCCGATGAAGGTTGGTGTGGGTGGCGGTACCGCCCCTGTTCGGCGGCACCGGGTGGAGCTGAGCGTGGTGCGGCCGCCTCGGTGGACCGAGGCGGCCGCGTCGGTGAGCAGGCTTCCGGCGGGTGCCTACCGCTGCCCCGTGGGGCGCTCGCCCAGGGTGAGCGGCGCCGAGGTGTCGGCGAAGAACGGCGGGGCGACCACGTTCAGTCCGCCGTCCACCGCCAGGGTCTGGCCCGTGATGTACTCGGCCCCGGGCGAGAGGAGGAAGGCGATGGTGTCGGCCACCTCCTGGACCGAGCCCGGCCGTCCCTTCGGGATGCGTTCGAGTACCGTGGCCATGTCGGCCATCCCCGGCACCCCGTAGAAGAACTCCAGGGAGTCGGAGTCGATCAGGCCGCCGTTGACGGCGTTCACATTGATGCCGTAGGGGGCGAACTCCACGGCCATGTACCGGACCCAGGACTCAATGGCGGCCTTCATCGAGCCGAGGGCGGCGTACGTCGGGTAGGCGCGGATGCTGCCGTAGCTCGACAGGGCCACGATCCGCCCGCCCCGGTCCATCAGCCGCACCGCCTGCTGCGCGCCGAGCACGAACGGCCGCAGGTTCATGGCGTAGGTACGGTCCAGATGGTGCGGCTCGAAGTCGAGGATCTTCTTGAAGGCGCCGGCCGCGGCATTGGAGACGAAGTGGTCGAGCCGCCCGAACTCCTCCCTCACCGTGGCGAAGAGGCTCTCCACTCCCTCGACCGTCTCGACGTCGGCCTGTACCGCCAGGCCACGGCCGCCCGCCTCCTCCAGTTCGGCCACGGTCTTCTCGGCGAGGTCGGCGTTCTTCTTGTAGTTCACCACCACGGTGGCGCCGGCCCGGCCGAGGGTGAGCGCGAGTGCCCGCCCGATGCCGCGCGAGGCGCCGGTGATCAGCGCCACCTGGTCCCGGGCGTTCTTCCGCTCGGTCATCGGGCCGCCCCCGTACGGTTCAGGAGCTCGCGGAAGACGACGGCCTTCTGGATCTCGTTGGTGCCCTCCTCGAAGCGCTGGGCCCGGGCGTCCCGGTAGACCCGCTCGATCGGGCTGGACTTCCAGTAGCCGGAACCGCCGTGCACCTGAAGGGCCTTGTCGGTGACCCGCCCGAGCATGTCGACCGCCGTCAGCTTGGCCATCGACGAGAGCATCGCGGCGTCCTCCGCCCCGGCCTCCCAGCAGCGGGCCGCGTGCAGGGTGAGCTGCTTCGCCGCCTCGATGTCCGCCTCGTTCTCCGCCAGCATGAACTGGAGCGCCTGCCGCGAGGTCAGCGGCCGGCCGAAGGTCACCCGGTTCCGGGCGTATTCCAGCGCCAGCTCCTGGGCGCGGCGGGCCAGCCCCACGCAGCTCATCGCCACCGAGATGCGTGAAGGCGTCAGGAATCCGCCCAACGCGACCGCGAGGCCGTCCCCTTCGCCGCCGAGCCGGTTCGCCACCGGGACCGGCGTCCGGTCGAAGGTCAGGCGGGCGTGGTCCGTGCCGGTGACCCCCATGGTCTGTGAGGTGTCCTCGACGGTCACCCCGGCCGCGTCGCGCGGCACCATGAGGGCGACGGTGCCCTCGTGTCCGGTACTGCCGGCCAGCCGTGCGGCCAGCAGCCAGTAGTCGCACCGCACCCCGAAGGTGATGAGGTGCTTGGTACCGGTCAGGTAGTACGTGTCGCCTTCCCGGACGACGCTGGAACGGATGTCGGCGCCGGAGCCGGCGTCCGGCTCGGTCAGCGTGAAGGCGACCTTGAGCCGGCCGGCGACGGAAGGCAGCACGAACCGCTCGCGCTGGTCGGGGGTGGCGAACTGGTCCATCGCCCGCCAGGTCCCGTTGACCACGTGGACCACCATGCGCAGGGAGCCGTGGCAGCGGGAGAACAGCTCCATCAGGTCCATCCACTGCGGGAAGGAGAGGCCACGCCCTCCGTACTCGCGTGGAGCGGCCAGCGACAGGTAGCCGCGCTCGCGCAGCTCGGTCCAGAGTTCCTCGGGGACCGTGCCCGTGCTCTCGATCCGGTGGGCCCACTGCTCGGCGGGACCTGCGACGTACGCGGCCACCTCGGCCCGCAGTCGCCCGAACTCGCCCGGTGCGATGCCGGGCGCCGCAGGTGCGGCCTCGGTGATGCTCATGCCTTCTGCTCCTCGAGTGGTGCCGGGCAGAGGGCCTCGGCCCGCTGCCTGAGAACGAACTTCTGGACCTTGCCCGCCGGATTGCGGGGCAGCCGGTCGACCAGCTCGAGCCGTTCCGGCCAGTAGTGCTTGGAGACCTGGTGGTAGTCCAGGTACTTGCGCATCGCCTCCAGGTCGAGGTCGGCTCCGTCGACGAGGGCGGCGAAGGCGCAGGCGCGTTCGCCGAGCCGCTCGTCCGGGGTGCCGACCACCGCGACCTCGTCCACCGACGGGTGCTGGTGCAGGAGTTCCTCGATCTCGGCGACGGGGACCTTCTCCCCGCCCCGGTTGATCACGTCCTTGACCCGGCCGGTGATCCGGACGTAGCCGTCGGGATCGATGACGGCGAGGTCCCCGGTCCGGTACCAGCCGTCGTCCGTCCAGGCTTCGGCGGTCAGGTCGGGACGGTCCAGGTAGCCCACGAAGCAGGTGGGGGACCGGACCTCGAAGTTGCCCTCGCGCCCGGCCGGCAGCGTCCGTCCCGCGTCGTCGGTGACCCTGAGCCCGACCCCGGGCATGGCACGGCCGTCGGTGCCCCACACCTTCCCGGGCGGGTCGTCCGGCGCCGAGAGCGACCCCAGGCAGGTCTCCGTGGTGCCGAACGCGCCACAGACCGTGGTGCCGAGGACGGCGGTGGCCCGCTCGGCCAGGCTCCGGGGCAGCGCGGCTCCGGCCACGACCATCGTCCGCAGCGTCTCCGGGGCCCGGCCCCCCGCCTCGACCTCCTTGAGCAGGTCGGCCAGGAACGGCGTCGCCGCCTGGACGAAGGTGGCGCCGTGCTCGACGACCGCCCGCAGGGCGGTGCGCGGGTTCCAGTGGGCCTGGACCAACTGGGGCACCCCGAGGGTGACGGCCAGCCACATCCCGTAGAGGAAACCCGTCTGGTGAGCCAGCGGGGACGGGATGAAGACCACGTCGCGGTCGTCCAGTCCGAGCCGTTCGGCCTGCAGCCGGACGGCGTGGCCGAGGGTGTCGTGCCGGTGCAGGACGCCCTTGGGCTCACCGGTGGTCCCCGAGGTGAAGAGCAACTGCGCCAGGGCGTCCGGGGTCGGCTGCCGAGCGGCGAGCGCCACGGTGTCGACGGGGGCGGCGGCGGTCGCGGCGCCCCAGTCGGACCAGGTCAGCCCCTCGCCGTCGGCGGGGAGTGCCACCGCTCCCCCGTCGGCCGCGACCACGGCCACATGACGGACCCGGGCCCGGCCCGCCGGGTCCTCGGCGAACCAGGACGCGGTTTCCGCGAGGTGGTCCCGGTTCCTGAACCGGTCCGCGACCAGCAGCACGCGCGCGCCGGAGCGGCGCAGCGCGAAGGCCATCTCCCGCTGCCGGAGGATGGGCATGAGCGGGCAGCAGACGGCGCCGATGCGCAGTGCGGCCAGCGAGACCTCCACGAACTCGGCCCAGTTGGGGAGCTGGTACGCGACGGCTTCGCCGGGCTGTACGCCGAGGGCCAGGAGGGTGGCGGCCGCGCGATCGACCCGCTGGTCGAGCTCGCGCCAGGTCGTCCCGGTGTCGTGGCCGTCCCGCACGTCCACCAGGGCGACGCCGTCGGGGCGGTGCTCGGCCCAGTGGCGCAGCTGCTCGGGAAGCGAGGCGGGCGGAGTGACGGCGGGGCCGGGCTCGACGGACAGCCGCAGCCCCAGGCCGGTCATGTCCGCGAGGAATCCCGGGTAGGAGATCTCGTAGGCCTTCGGGTAGGTGAGGGTGGTGACGCCGTGCGCCTTCGTGCCGGCCAGGGCGAGCGACATCAGGATCCGGTGGTCGTTGTACGAGGAGACGCGCGCGCCCGTGAAGGCCGTCACCCCGCGCACGCGCAGCCGGTCACCCTCGAGGGTGAGGTCGGCGCCCATGGCGTTCAGCTGGAGCATCGCGGCCACCCGGTCGGACTCCTTCAACCGGACGTGCCCGACGTGCTCGAAGACCGTTTCCCCGTCGGCCAGGCCGGCCAGGGTGCAGAGCACCGGGAGCATGTCCGGGACCTCCCGGCAGTCCACGGTCGTGCCGCGCAGCCGGATGCCGTCGTGGCGGATGCGGACGCCGCCGGCCCCCGCGTCGACCGTCATCGGCACCCCCATGCGCCGGACGACGTCGAGGAAGCCGGTCTCGGGGTGGTGGGCCGGGTCGCCGTCGAGCCGTGTGATCCCGCGCAGCAGTACGTCGGAGGGGTGGAGGGCGGCGGCGGCGATCCCGAACGCGGCGGAGCCGAGGTCCGGCGGAAGGGTCAGGTCGGTCGGCCGGGCGCTCTGCCCGGGAGCGATGTCGAACCGCCGCCAGTCGTCGGACACGGTCACCTGGAGACCGAAGCGGCGCATCATGGCCACCGTCAGCTCCACGTACGGCCGCTCGTTCAGCTCGCCGGACACCTCCACGACGGTGGGGCCGGAGGCGAACGGGGCGAGCAGGAGCAGCCCCGAGATCCACTGCGACAGCGTGCCGGGTATCACCACCCGGCCTCCGGTGGGACGGCCCGGGGTCAGGTGGACCGGCGGGCAGCCGTCGTCGGACTCCAGTTCGACCCCCAGCCGGCGCAGCGCGTCGAGCAGCGGGCCGACCGGCCTGCGGCGGAAGTACTTCTGTCCGGTCACGGTGACCGGGGACTCCGCCAGTGAGGCGAGGCCGAGCATGAGGTACAGCGTGGTGCCGGAGCTGCCGGCCGAGACGGTCTGCCGACGCGGCCGGTAGCGGCCGCCCCGCACCACGTACGTGTCACCCTCGACGCTGATCCGGGTTCCGAGGTCGCGCAGCAGGCGGATGGTGTATTGCACGTGGCGGGCGTCCGAGACGCCCTTGATCCGGCTGGTGCCCTCGGCGAGCGAGGCGAGGATCAGCGCGCGGTGCACGTGGTACTTGGAGGTGGGGACCAGCAGCTCGCCGCGCAGCGGCTTCCTGGTCGGCCTGACCATGAGATGCATGAACTGCCTTTCCGGCTCGTGGAGTCGGGACGGAGGGCGGCCGGTCAGGCCGGGATCTCACCGTGTTCGAGGTAGGCGACGGCCTGTCCGACGGTGGTCAGGCGGTCGAAGACGGCGTTCGGCACGTCGGTGCCGAAGCGGCGCTGGATCAGCACGAACAGCGACACGATGGTCAGCGAGTCCATGCCCAGGTCGTCGATGAACGAGCTCTCCGGCGTGATGTCCTCGGCCGGCACACCGGCGACCTCGTCGACGATTTCCTTGAGGGCCTGCAGGGTGTCGCTCTGAACAGCGGTCATGATCGGTTCTCCTTGGTCGGATGGGCCGGCGCGGTGGCGGCCGGTACGGGCGGTCCGGCGGGCGCCGGCGGGAGTCGGACGACCTGGCCGCCCCAGACGAGGCCGGTACCGAAGGACAGGAGCAGGGCGAGCCCGCCGGGCCTGGCCCGGCCCGAGGCGAGCAGCTCCTGCATGGCGAGCGGGATCGACACCGCGGAGGTGTTGCCGTGGATCTCGACGCTGCGGGCCACCGCCACGTGGTCGGGGATCCCGAGCTCCTTGACCAGTTCGTCGATGATCCGCATGTTGGCCTGGTGCGGGACGAAGGAGTCGAGGTCCCGGACGGTCACCCCGGCCTTCTCCAGCGCCTGCGCGGCGATGGGGCCGAGCTGGTAGGCGGCCCACCGGAACACCTCCCGGCCGTCCATGGTGATCACCGGCCAGTCGGGGGCGGTCGCGTCGCGCAGCTCCGCCCAGGAGTGGCTCTGCCGGATGGTCTCCTTGTGCGAGCCGTCGGAACCCCAGACCACCGGGCCCACGCCCGGCTGGTCGCAGGGGCCGACCACGGCGGCGCCCGCTCCGTCGCCGAAGAGGAACGCGGTGCCGCTGTCCTCGTGGTCGAGCAGTTCGGAGAGCCGTTCCACGGCGATCACGAGTACGTACCGGGCGCTCCCGGCGGCGACCATGTCGGACGCCAGCGACAGCCCGTAGCTGAAGCCGGCGCACCCGGCCGAGATGTCGAACGCGCCCGGTGCCGCGGCGCCGATCCGGTGCGCGACGCCGGCCGCGAGTGAGGGGAACTGGTGCAGGTGGGAGACGGTGGACACGATCACGCAGCCCACCTCGGAGGCGGCGATCCCGGCGTGTTCCAGGGCCCGCTCGGCGGCCGTGGCGGCCATGAACTCCACCGTCTCCGTCGGCTCGGCCCAGTAGCGGAAACGGATCCCGGAGCGGCTGCGGATCCACTCGTCCGAGGTGTCGATCCGCTCGCAGATCATCTCGTTGGTGATCCGCCGCGACGGCAGGTACGTGCCGAGGCCGAGCAGGCCCGTCAGGGCACCCCGGAAGGCCGGACCGTGTTCTGTCAGCGGGGTGTTCACGTGGTCGCCACCGCCTCGAAGTCCTCGGGCCCGCACCAGCGGACCAGCGCCGCGCCGATGCTCAGGCCCGAACCGAACGCGGCGAGCACCACCTGGTCACCCGGGGAGAGCCGGCCGAGGTCATCCGCCTCCCGCAGCACCAGCGGAACGCTGGCACCGGACGTGTTGCCGTACTTCTGGATGTTGGTGACCGTACGGTCCTCCGGTACGCCCAGGGCGGCCATGATGCCGCGGACGATGTAGAGGTTGGCCTGGTGCAGGGCGAACAGGTCGACGTCCGACACGTCCTGCCCCGCCCGCGCGAGCAGCTCCTCGATGACCTCGGGCACTTCCCCGACGGCGAACTCGTGCACCGCCTTGCCCGAGAGCGTGGCGAAGTTGTCGCCGAAGGCACTGGTCAGCGGGCGGCCGTCGCGCAGGGTCCGCTTCTCGCGCGCCACCCAGACCGCCTCGTAGCGGGACGGGTCGCTGCGCAGCAGGGTGAGGCCCACCCCCCGGTCGGGGCGGCAGCGCTCCAGCAGGTAGCAGGCCGCGCCGTCGCCGAAGATCACCGCCGGTCCGGGGTCCTTCCAGTCCATGGTCCGGGTGTTGACGTCGGCGAGCACCACGGCGACCCGCCGGTATTCCCCGGAGGCGAGGTACTTGGCGCCGACGTCCAGGGCGAACACGCCTCCCGGGCAGGCACCGCTGTTGACGTCGAATCCGGTGGCTCCGTGCGCGCCGGCCTTCTCGATCACCCGCATCGCCGTGGGCGGTGCCATGTTGTCCGGTGTGTAGGTTCCGCAGATGACGAGGTCCACCTCGGACGGGCTGACGCCCGCACGGGCGCAGGCGTCCTTGAGCGCGGCGGCCCCCAGGTCCGAGGTCCACTCGTCCTCGGCGGCCATCCGGCGGGTCTCCACGCCGATGTTTTCCCTGATCCACTCGTCCCGGGTGAGGAGGACCTCCTCCAGGTCGGCGTTGCTGACCACCTTTTCGGGGAGATATCCGCCGACCGCCCGGATTCCCACGCCCCAGGACCGCGCCAGCGGTGTTCCGGATATGTCCATTGAAGGTTTCCTGTTCGATTCCAGTGAGCCGGTTCGGATGGTTCGGCGTGCGCGGCGCCCGTTCACGCCCCGCTCCCGGCCGCCGGGGGACGGAGCACCAGGGCCGCCGCCTGACCCCGGGCATCGGTGGTGAGCACCAGTGCCGGGGCGGGACGCAGCCGCTGTGCCCGAGCGGCGACGCCGATCCTCGGCAGGCACGGGTCCCATCGGGTGAGTCCGCAGGTCGGCGGTGCCAGACCGGCCTCCAGAGCGCGCGCCGTCAGCGCGAGCTGCACCAGGCCGCTGGCGCCCGCACAGTCTCCGAGCGCCCCGAAGGGGGTGAAGACGGGAACGGACGGACCCATCAGCTCGTGCAGGGCGCGCGCTTCCGGACCGTCGACCCCGGTGCCGCCCGTGGCCGAGGAGCAGACGAGGCCGATGCCGGCGGCGTCGAGCCCGGCCCCGCGCAGCGCCCCGAGCGCGGCACGCACCGCCGTGTCCTGCCCAGCGTCGCCCCTGACCGTGCTCCAGCCCGACACCTCGGCGAGCACCCGCGCACCGCGGTCGCGCACCCTGCGGTGGCTTTCGAGCACCAGCACCACGACGGCCTCTCCGGGCACGGCGGCTCCGCGCCCGGCGGAGAACGGCCCCGCCCCCGGGCGGTCCACCCGGGCGGCCGTGGGGTCCAGGGTTTCAACAGCGGCGACGAGGACGGCCTCCGCCGCGCCCGTGAGCACCTGATCGGCACCCACGGCCAACGCGTGGCTGCCCGAGCAGCGTCCGGCGGTGACCGTCACGATGCTGCCCTCCGCCCCTGCGGAGACCGAGAGCTCGGAGGCCACGGCGTTGAGGCTCGCCTGGGGGCCGGAGGACGGACTCACGAGTGCCGGGCCGTGGGTCACGCCGTCGTGCAGCACCCGCAGGTAGTCGTCGAGCCCGGCGGTGGTGGTCCCGAGGGCGACGCCCACGTCGGCCGGGGCCGGCGCGCCGCCCGCGTCGAAGCCGGCGTCCCGCCAGGCGAGCGCACCCACCCGGGAGACGAGCAGGGACTCCCGGCTCAGTGCGCGGAGCCGCTTCCGCTCGAACGCCGGCACCTCCGGCAGATCCGAGGAAAGAACCGCGGCGAAGCCGGCGCCGCGGAAGGGGCCGTCGCCGTAGGTCGTGGTGGTGGCGGCGGTGCCGCCGCCGAGCAGGGCCTCCCACGTCGCGTCCAGGCCGGCGCCCAGCGAGCCGGCGAAGGCCATTCCCGTGACGGCCACGGACCGGGTCATCGGGCCCTCCTGGAACCGAGCCGGGTGAAGACGGTGCACCCCGTGTTGCCACCGAATCCGAAGGCGTTGTTCACGGCCACGTCGACGCGCGCCTCACGGGCCTCGAGGGACACGAGGTCCAGCGCGCACTCCGGGTCCGCGTCCACCAGGTTGGCCGTCGGCGGGATCACCCCGTCACGTATCGCCAGTACGCAGCCGACCGCCTCGATGGCGCTCGCCGCGCCCTGGGCGTGGCCGAGCGCCCCCTTCAGCGACGAGACCGCCGGGGTACGGGCACCGAAGACGTCCCGGATCGCCCGGGCCTCGACCCGGTCGTTCGACGGAGTGCCCGTGCCGTGCGCGCTGATGTAGCCGACCCGGTCGGCCGGGACTCCGGCCTGCGCCAGAGCCCGCTCCATCGAGCGCCGCGCACCGCGCCCCTCGGGGTGCGGCGCGGTCATGTGGTAGGCGTCGGAGGCACTGGACCAGCCGGCGAGCTCCGCGTAGACGCGTGCACCGCGGCGGCGGGCGTGCTCGTACGACTCCAGCACCAACGCGGCCGAGCCCTCGGCGACGAGCAGTCCGGCCCGGTTGCGGTCGAACGGCCGGGCCACGTCCGGCGCGATCGACCGCAGGCTGGTGAACAGCATGAGGAGCGCGGACGACATCTCGTCCACCCCGCCGGCGATCATGACGTCGGCGCGGTTGGCCCTGATCGTGTCGGCGGCGTACGCCAGCGCACTGTTCCCGGAGGCGCAGGCGGTGCTGACCACCACGCTCGGGCCCATGAAGCCGAGTTCCCGGGATACGGCGTCGGCGAGGTCGGCCAGCGGGGGAGCCGGGTCGAGGCCGTCGATGGCGGCCGGCGGCTCACCCCGGTGGAACCGCATGACGCCCGCCTCCACCGCGGCGCGGTTGCCCAGCAGGGTTCCCATGCAGACTCCGGCGCGGGCCGGGTCCGAGGTCCACGGCCGCACACCTGCGTCGGCGGCCGCCGCGAGGCCCGCCGCCACGGCCAGCTGTGTGCTGCGCGGAAGACCCGATGCCGCGTCGCCGAACCCCTTGACCTCACCCCCCATCCGGTGCGGAAGGCCGGTGACGTCGCACAGCGTGATGGGTGCCGTGCCGACCGACCCCTTCACCGCCGCGTCCCAGAACTCCCCGACCGTGGTGCCGATCGGCGTGAGCGCGCCGACCCCTGTCACCACGACCGCTGCGGACTGCCCGTGTGCAACCAATTCCTGTGGTTCCCCTCGTGATTTCTGGGCCTCGTCCTCCTAGACCAGTCCTTCGCCGCCGTCCACGCTGATGACGTTTCCGGTGAGCCACGACGAGTCGCTCGCCGACAGCAGCACGACGGCTTCGGCGATGTCCTCCGGGACGGTGGCCCGGCCGTGCGGATTGGCCTGCGTGGCCCGCTGGATGAGGTCGTCGCCGCCGGGGATGCGCTCCAGCGCGGGTGTCCGGGTGACGCCCGCCCGCAGCGCGTTGACCGCGATGCCGGAGGGGGCGAGTTCCACCGCCAGTTGCCGCACGTGCGAGACGAGCGCGGACTTGGCCGCCGACACGGCCCCGTAGTGCGAGATGACCCGGTTGTCACCGTGGCTGGTCAGGGTGAAGACCTTGGCGCCCCGTGACAGCAGCCCCGCGGTGTGGAGGTCCCTGACCCAGTAGACGAGGCTGTGCGCCATCACGTCGCTGGTCATGTCCATCTGGCGCTGGGTGATGACGCTCGGCTCACCGGTGCTCGGGATGAACGGCAGCAGGCTGCCGAAGGCGAGGGAGTGGAGCACCACCCGCACACCGGCGCCGCCGGTGACCTCCGTCAGCTTCTCCACCAGCTCCGCCCGGGTCGCCCTGCTGGCGGCGTTGGCGTTGTGGAAGGAGACCTTGGCCCCCAACTCGCGCAGTTCATCGGTGAGTTCGTCGATCGCTTCCAGGCGGTCCGCGGAGTCGAAGTGCACGCCGAAGACGTTCGCGCCCTCCTTCGCCATCGCCAGAGCGGTCGCCCGGCCCATCCCGCTCGACGCGCCGAGAATCAGGCACCAAGTGCCCTTGGTCGAAGTCAACATGTGTACCTCTCACTGTGTGCCGGGAATGTCTCGCGGATCAGGTCGTCCACGGCCGCGGCGAAGCCCTTCGGCTGCTCCGCCATCGGCAGGTGGCCGCAGTCCTGGAAGACGCGCAACCGTGCGTCGGGCAGGGCCGCGGCGAGACCGCGGGCGTCGTCCAGGGGCGCGAACGGATCCCCGTCGCCGGCCACCACGAGCACCGGCAGATCGAGGGCCGCCGTGTCCAGGAAGGGGCTGCGCAGATAGGTGTCCAGGAAGCGCAGGAAGCCGTACGCGCCCACACGGTCACGGACGCGCAGCGCCATGTCGCGGCGCACGCCGTCGTCGAGGGGGCGGCGGGAGCCAATGCGCAGGCATTCGTCGAGGAAGCCGTGGTACGAGTTCAGGTAGTGGCTCGCGGTGTGCCAGGCGAAGTCCTCCGGACTGCGTCGGTGGAACGGGGCGACGACCACGGCCGCTCCGGGACGCACCGCGCGGTCCATGCCGGCCAGCGTCTCCAGGGCGAGCCCGGTGGAGAAGGAGTGTGCGATCAGCACGTCCACCCCGCCGGGCACCGCGTCCAGTGCCTGGCCGATCCACGCGGCCGGATCGCCCCGGTGGCTCCAGGTCTCCTTGCCGGCGGCTCCCCAGGGCATGAGGGCCGACCAGAACTCGACTTCGGGCGCCGCGATCCGAGCGCAGTCGTGCCAGACGGTGTCGGTCCCGGCCAGCCCGTGCAGGGCCAGGACGCGAACGGGCCCGCCCACCGACGCCGGACGCGTCCTGCGAACGAGAACCTCATCCGCGTACGGTCCGGCGTCGCGGCGGATCCAGTCCATTTCTTTTCCTTCTCCTCAAATGCGTTGATCGAAAATTAGCACGCTGCGCTAAAAGCCCTGATAAGCCTTCCTATGACTCGGGCTTTAAAGCCCGGAATGCGGCGCTAAAGCCCGCCAATGAGGTGGATAAAGCCGAGTCCAGCCGCCTTGAAACGGCCTCGAATCAATGGTCATAGTGGGCGCACGAGAGACAACCGATAGAGATACGTGGGTGAATATGCTGACCTCTGCAGAGGTGACGGCCGAAGCGCGTCCTGCCCGGCGACCACAAGCACCGCCGTTGCTCGACTCATTGACCGGGCTGCGTGGGCTGGCCGCGATCCTGGTGTTCGGATTTCACTTCACGACATTCCAGTTCGTCTTCGGCCCGACGGGCGGCCTGGAGTTCGCCCCGCTGACGCGTCCCCGCTTCCTCACCATGAGCGGGAACTTCGCGGTGGGCAGCTTCTTCATCCTCAGCGGTTTCGTCCTGGCCCTCACCACACGTGAGGGGACGAGCCTCGCCAACTTCTGCGCCAAGCGCGTCGGGAAGCTGTATCCGGTCTACTTCGTCACGACCGCGCTGGCCATCGGTGCCATCGTGGTGCTCGGGATGCCGATCACCACGGAAAACATCGTCCTGCACCTGACGCTGCTGCAGTCGTGGGTCCCCTTCCAGGAGATCTACACCGGCGTCAACCCGGTCACCTGGTCGCTGAGCACCGAAGCCTTCTTCTATCTGCTGTTCCCGCTCGCGCTGTTCGTCGTGCAGCGCTTGAGCACGCGGGCCCTGTACTGGGTTCTCGGTACCGCCGTCTTCCTCGAGTTCGCGCTGCCGCTGTACGTGATGCACTACTTCACGGTGAAGACCTCGGGCGGCCACCTGCAGTACTTCAGCACCGGGTCCCAGGGCGGCGACCTGGTCTACTGGCTCACCCTCCCCTTCCCGCCCTACCGCTTCCTCGAGTTCCTCGTCGGCATGGTGTGCTGCGTCCTCCTCAACCGGGGAGTGCTCCCGACGATCCGGCAGAGGTGGGCGTGGGCCTGGTGCGCGGTCGCCTACGTGATCGGTACCTACCTGGACGGTCCCCTCCAGCGCACGGCGGTGGGCCTCGTCGCGCTGCCCTTCCTGGTGGTGGCCCTGGCACAGGCCGATCTCGCGGGCCGCTGGTCGCTGCTGCGCGGGAAGGTCTTCGTGGGGCTGGGGAAGCTGTCCTACGGCATGTACGCGATCCAGCTCCTGGTGGTCCTGCCGTCCGAGCCCTTCGTCATGCGCTGGCTTTCGTCCCTGTTCGGGGTCTCCGCGTCCACCCTCGGCGAGCCGCTGTGGAAGGTGCTGGTCATGGCTGCCTACTTCGGCGTCGTGATCCTCCTGTCGGTGCCGATCTACCGGTACATCGAGGTGCCGGCCTATGACTTCGCCAAGCGGCTGTACCGGTCCCGGAAGGGTTCGCCGATGTTCGCCGCACCGGAGTCCGCCGGAAAGCCGGCCCTGTGAAGGTCTGCGTGATCGGCTCCGGGATCTTCGGCATCGCGGCCGTCCGGGAAATCTCACGGCACCTTCCGGAGTGGTCCGTGCACTGGGTGTCGGAGGACCCCGAGGCCGGCGGCCTGTGGAACACCGCCTCGAAGCGGAGCCGCGTGTACGACACGCTGTTCCTCAACACCTCGCGGCAGCGCAGCGCCTTCACCGGCACCGCGATACCGGCCGAGCCGTCGGTCCACTTCGTCCACCACTCGCTCTACTCGGCCTACCTCGCCGAAGTGGCCGCCGGGTGTCAGGGCCCGCAGCGCCACTGGGAGTGCCGGGTGGACTCGGTGTCCGCCCGGGAGGGCGGCGGCTGGCTCGTACGGTGGCACGACCGCACCGGGGCCGGGACGGAGGAGGAGTTCGACGCCGTCGTCGACGCCACCGGCCACAACGTCGAGCCCGTGTGGCCGGACGTGCCGCGCGCGGCCGGAACGACGTACGCGCTCAGCCACTCCGCCGAGTACAGGAACGCCGAGCCGTACCGCGGCAAGCGGGTCCTCGTCATCGGCAACGGCGCCTCGGCCGTGGACATCGCGTGCGAGCTCACCTCCGCCGCATCGCGGGTGGAGATCAGCATCAGGACCCCGAAGTGGTACCTGCCCAAGGTGCTGCTGGGCAAGCCGATCGACCACTCGGGCGGCGGGCTGAGCCACGCCCCGCTGGTGGGCCGCGTGATCGCCAGGGTGGGCGAGTCGGTCGTCCGCCGCGTGGTGGGCTCCTACGACTCCTTCGGGCTGGAGGTCCCGAGGAGCCCGCTCGCCGTTTCGACACCGGTGCTGAGCGACCACTTCCTCCCCCACCTCAGCCACGGCCGTCTCCACGCGCGCACCGGCGTCGTCGCCCTGGAACAGGAGTCCGTCCGCTTCGCCGACGGAACCGAGGGCACGTTCGACGCGGTCATCGCGGCGACGGGGTTCCAGGACGCCTCCCCGCACCTGCCCGCCGACGTGCGCGACACGCTCAGCCGCCGCCGGCTCGGCCTGTCCCTGGAGGCACCGGGATCGCCGGGGCTGTACCTCCTCAACCGCTTCCGCTGCGGTGACTCGGCGGTCAAGTGCGCCGAAGTCCAGGCCGCAGCCGTCGCCCGCTGCCTTCCGGGTTCACGCTCCCGCTCCGGCGCACCGCCGGTCCTGGCAGGTCCGGAGGTCCCCGGAGGCCGGATAACCGCACGCACTCTACGGAAGGTCTACGAGGCATACCGATGAAGACAAGGCCGGGGAAGCTGGGTGCCGTCGGGCTGGGCTGGTACGTGCCCGAGCGGCGCATCGACAACGAGACGATCTCACGGTGGTGCGACGTGACCCCGGAGTGGATCACCGGGCGCACCGGGGTGGAGGAACGCCGCTACGCCCACGACGGAGAGCCGACCTCCGCGATGGCGGCCCGGGCTCTCGCCATGGCCCTGGAGGACGCCGGACTGCGCGGCGGCGACCTGGCCGCCGTCATCGTCTGCACCTCCACCCCGGACCAACCGCAGCCGCCCACGGCGGCGTTCGTCCTCGCCGAACTCGGGCTGCGCGACATACCGGCCTTCGACGTCAACGGGGTGTGCGCCGGGTTCCTCTACGGCCTGGGCGCTGCCGACGGATGGCGCAGGCGCGGACCGGTGGCCCTCATCGGCGCCGACAAGTACTCGACCATCCTCAACCCGCTGGACCGCAGGACCGTGAGCCTCTTCGGCGACGGGGCGGGGGCGGTCGTCCTCGACGCCCTGCCCGCCGGCGCCGAGGGCGTCGGCGTGGTGGCGAGGTGCCGGCCCGAGCACGTGAACCTGGTGGGCGTACGCGGCGGCGGCAGCCGCCTGCCGCTCCGGAACGCGCGCGAACCCCTGGCGGACCGGTTCGAGATGGACGGGCGGGGGGTCGTCGCCTGGGCGGAGTCCGCCCTCCCACCGGTGGCGGCCCAGGCGTGCGCCGAGGCCGGCGTGACGCCGGCGGACATCGACCGGTTCGTGTTCCACCAGGGCAGCGGCCGGATGGTGGAGTTCTGCGCCAAGTGGCTCGACGTGCCCATGGACAAGGTGGCGGTGTCGGCGGACCGGTTCGGCAACACGGGCGCCGCCTCGATCCCTTTGACGCTCGCCAGGGAGGCCGGAGCGGGACGCATCACCCGGGGCGACCGCGTGATGATCGCCGGACTCGGCGGGGGGACCGCGGCCTGCGCCACGGTCGTCACGTGGTGAACCGGCAGGCAACTACGGAATTCAAGGTGAGACTGATGACAATTGACACGAGCACCGGCACGACCGACCTTCCGCGACTGCCGCAGGGAGCGCCCGCGGGGTGTCCCTACGCCCCGCCGGAGTCGATGGCATCGCTCCGGGACACCGCTCCGCTGACGCGGGTGGTGCTCCCCGACGGGGAGCCGGCCTGGCTCGCCACGAGCTACGAACTCGTACGGGAGGTCCTCACCCACCCGGGGTTCAGCGCCAACCCGAAGGCCGAGGGCTTTCCCCGGTGGAACCTGCCGGGGGGCACCGACCTGCCGGTGAGCATGACGCACGCGGATCCGCCGGTGCACACCCAGCTGCGCGCGCTGGTGTCCGGCGAGTTCACCCCCCGGCGCATCCGGCGGCTGCGCCCCGACATCGAGCGCATCACCCTCGAACGTTGCGCCGCCATCGAGGCGCTGCCCCAACCCGTCGACCTGGTCGCCGAGTTCGCCACCCCCATCCCGGCCCTCGTGATCAGTCTGCTGCTCGGCGTGCCCGCCGACGACCTGGCCGGCTTCGAGCGGAACATCCGCCTCGTCCTCGCCCACGACGACCTGGAATCGAGCGAACGCGACCAGGCCAAGCTCGAACTGCTGTCCGCCGTGACCAAGCTGATCGCGGACAAGCGCGCCCGGGCGGACGACGACCTCCTGAGCAAACTGATCACCGAGAACCCGGACATGGGCGACATGGAGCTGGTGTCGTTCGTGGCACTGATGCTGTTCGCCGGGTTCTCCACCACCGCGCACATGATCGAGCTCAGCGCTCTGACGCTGATCCAGCGGCCGGATCTCGCGGAGCGGGCGCGGGGCGACCTGTCGGTCATCCCGGCCCTGGTGGACGAGCTGCTGCGCTACCACTCGATCTCCCGGGACTCGCCGAGGAGGGCGGCGCTCGAGGACATCGAGCTGGGCGGGGTCACGATCCCCGCGGGCGAGGGCGTCATCGCCTCGGTCCAGGCGGCCAACTGGGACGGGTCCGCGTTCCCCGAGCCCGACGAGATCGACCTCGACAGGCCCCGCACGCCGCGGCACCTCGCCTTCGGCCACGGGATCCACGTGTGCCTGGGGGCGGCCCTGGCCAAGCTCGAACTCGAGGTGGTCCTGGAGGAACTCGTCACGCGCTACCCGAACATGAGGCTGGCGATCCCGGACGAGGAGATCCGGTTCCGGACCACGACCCATCTCCACGGGTGCTATGCGCTGCCGGTGGACCTCGGGCTGGAGGCCGGTGCGTGAAGCCCACCGTGACCCTCAACCAGGGTCTGGACGTCCCCCGGCTCGGTCTGGGCATGTGGCAGATCCCGGACGGTGACGCCGAGTCCCTCGTGGGCACCGCGCTGGAGGCCGGCTATCGCGGCATCGACACCGCCACCAGCTACCGCAACGAACGCGGCGTCGGCGCCGCCGTGGCCGCGTCCGGCATCCCGCGCGACGAGATCGTCGTCACGACCAAGCTCTGGAACAGCGACCACGGCACCGACGAGGCGCTGCGGGCCTTCGACGCCAGCCTCGAACGGCTCGGCATGGACCGGGTCGACATCTACCTCATCCACTGGCCGCTTCCGCTGCGGGACCGGTACCTGGAGACCTGGCGCGTCCTGGAGAAGCTCCACGCCGAGGGACGGATACGCGCGATCGGCGTCTCCAACTTCACCGCCGGCCAGCTCACCCGGCTCATGGACCGCTGCGACATCGTCCCCGCCGTCAACCAGGTCGAGCTCCATCCCGCCTTCCAGCAGGCACAGCTGCGTGAGTTCCACGCCGCGCACGGCATCGCCACACAGGCGTGGAGCCCGCTCGGGTCAGGGCAGGGGCTCCTCGACCTGCCGGTACTGGGCGAGATCGCACGGGCACACGGCCGCTCGCCGGCACAGGTGGTGATCCGCTGGCACCTGCAACTGGGCAACCTCGTGATCCCCAGGTCGTCCGCGGCCGCCAGGATCAGGGAGAACTTCGACGTCTTCGACTTCTCCCTGGACGAGCACGAGATGGCCAGGATCGCCTCGCTCGACACCGGTCAGCGGCGGGGACCCGATCCCGACACCTTCGACTACGGATAGGTCCGCCGCTCGGCGGCGGACGAAGGCAAGAGCGCTGTCACGGCGCGCACGCGGCGGCTCACGGCGGTGGTACCGGCTGTGGGCCGCCGCGGAGCGAGGGCCGCGCAGATCACACGAGTCACAGAGGAACAAGGCGATGATGTATGAGCACGTGAAGCGGCTGTCCGGACCGGTGCTGCGTGCCGCGGTACGGCTCGAAGCCGCGGGCCTGGAGAATGTGCCGCGGTCGAACGGCGCCATCCTCGCGTCCAACCACCTGTCCATCGTGGACTCCACGTTCCTGCCGCTGGTGCTGGACCGGCAGGTGACCTTCATGGCGAAGTCGGAATACTTCGCGGGAGGCCCCTGGCCGATGCGGATCATCTCGTCCTTCATGCAGGGCAGTGGTCAGGTGCCGGTCGACCGCGAGAACCAGCGGGCGGCCGTGGCCTCGCTCGACGCGTGTCTTCGCGTGGTCAAGGACGGCGGCGTCTTCTGCATCTACCCCGAGGGCACGCGCTCCCCGGACGGCCGGCTCTACCGGGCCAAGACGGGCGTGGCATGGCTGGCTCTCACGTCCGGCGCGCCCGTGGTGCCGGTGGCCATGAGCGGCACCGACCGCGTCCTGCCGCCCAGGCGCGCGATTCCGCGTCCGGCCAAGGTCAAGGTCACCTTCGGCAGGCCCGTCGACCTCTCCGCGTACGAGGGCTCCGCCGGCGACGCCCGCGCCCGCAGGGCCGTCTCCGACCTGATCACGCGGAGCATCGCGGAGGTCTCCGGCCAGGAGTACGTGCCCGTCTACGCGGCGAAGGTGAAGGAGCAGGGCTGACGGCCCACGTGGCGAAGGGCCCGCGCGCCGTGAGGCCGCGGGCCCTTCGCCACGTGTCAGTCGGGGATTCCGCCGTCGACGTGGAGCACGTGCCCGGTGATGTACGAGGAGCGGGGCGAAGCGAGGAACGCGACCGCCTCCGCCACCTCCTGCGCGGTTCCCAGCCTTCCGACCGGGATCTTCTTCACCGTGCGGTCGCGAACCGCCTCGCTCACCGAGTCGGTCATGTCCGTCGCGATGAAGCCGGGCGCCACGACGTTGGCGCGCACGCCGAACCGGCCCACCTCCTTCGCCAGTGACTTGGTGAACCCGATGATCCCGGCCTTCGAGGCCGCGTAGTTCGTCTGCGCCGCGTTGCCGTACACACCCGTCACCGAGGAGATGGTGACGATGCTGCCGGTACCCCGCTTCATGAACTCGAAGATCGCCGCACGGCACACGTTGTAGGTGCCCGTCAGGTTCGTCTCGATGACGGTGTTCCAGTCCTCCGCCTGCATCCTCAGCAGCGGTGCGTCACGGATGACCCCGGCGTTGGACACCAGGACGTCGATGGGTCCCAGGGTGTCCTCGGTCTGCCTCAGGTACGCGCGTACCGCCGCCTCGTCGGTCACGTCGACCCGGGTGGCCGACACCCGGACGCCGTGCTCCTCGGCGAGGCGCTCGATGTCCGCGGCCGCGTCCGACGCCGTCTGGAAGCAGTAGCCGACGTGGTAGCCGTCGGCCAGCAGCCGTTCCACCACGGCCCGTCCGATGCCCCGGGACCCGCCGGTGACGACGGCGACACGGGAGGTGTTCTCAGCCATGGTTCATGCGCTTTCGAGCTTGTTCGCCAGCAGGCTGTGGGTGCTCCGCAGCGAGCGGACCTCCTTCATGTGCTCTTCCCCGATCTTGACCTGGTACCTGCGCTCCAGGGAGACCAGGATCTCCAGCGCCAGCAGGGAGTCCATGTCCAGGTCCTCGACGAAGTCGGCGTCGTCGGTCACCTCGGCGGTGTCGATGTCGAGGATGTTCGCGATCGTCTCGCGGAGGTCCTCGAGGTCCAGTGCGAGGGATTGCTGCGCCATGTCGGCTCTCTTTCTCGTGTCGTGTGCTGCGTGATGGGGTGCCGCGGGACGGAGTGTCCGGTGGGTCCGCCCCGCGGCGCGTAGGGGCGGTGCGCCCCAGGCCTTCAGCCGGTCTGCCGTGGTGGTCCGGGCAGCGGCTCCGTGGTCGTCATGGCGATGGCGACGTTGCCTTCCCTGGCCGCGGTGACCACCAGCCGGGCGCGCCCGCGACCGGAGCTGACGCCGTCGGCGAGCAGTGCCACGGCCTCCAGTGACCCGGCGCGCGGTACGTCGGCCCCCGGGGGCACGTCGGGTCCCCTCCGGCCGCGGACGGCGTCCGAGACGACCCGTGCGACCGGCGATCCGTCCGTGACCAGCCGGACGTCGGTTCCGTCGGCCCCGGCGAGCCCGGCCGTGACGGCGTCGAGGGCTGAGACCACGGTCCGCTGCGCCCGCTCGCGGCCTGCGGCCGTCGTCAGCGCACGCGGCGGCAGGAACAGCAGGCACGACCGCAACAGCGTCGTCCCGGGCGCGGCCGATGCGCGGGGGCGCAGTACGAGGAGGGCGGCGCCGGTTTCGGGCAGCGCGTCGGCCGCGTAGGGATCCGGCGCCTCGGTCGCGCCGGCGAGTACGGCGTCCGCCCGCCCGCCCGCCACTTCGTGGGCGGCCAGGTGCAGCGCCTCCACACCGGCCACCCGTGGTGAGGTGACCGTCAGGTTGAAGCCCTTGAGCAGGTGCTCGGTGGAGAGCCGGGCGCCGACCAGGTTCACCGAGAAGAAGGGCGCCGTCATGGGGCTGACGAAGTCGGCCCCCTCGGTCCGGGTCGTCCGGTCGATGACGGAGTGCAGCTCCGCCACGGCGCTGTTCGTCCCGACCACGGCGCCGCGCCGCTCCTCGGGGCACCGCTCCAGCAGACCGTCGCTGCCCGCGACCGCCGCCCTCGCCGCCGCCAGCAGGTACTGGCACGCCTCGGGGAGGTATTTGTAGCCGCGCGGACCCAGCTGCGACCTGTGGTCGAACCAGGCCGCGCCGGGTGCGAGGCCGGCGGGCGGCAGGGTGACCCCGACGCCGCTCACCGCCGCCTCGGCGACGTGGGGGCGAGCGGTCACGGGAGTCCTCCGTCGAGCACGAGCGACACGTTGCTGCCGCCGAAGGCATAGGAATTGATCAGCACGCCCGGTCGTGGCAGCGGTGTCGGGCCGTCCTGCGGGAGCCACACGTCGCACGCCGGGTCCTGCCGTGCCAGGGCGATGTTCGGCGGCACCTGCCCGTGCCGCAGGACGAGGGCCCCGCAGACCGCGCTGAAGGCGGCCGCGGCACCGGCCGTGTGCCCGATGAAGGCCTTGAGGCTGAACAGCGGTGTGGAATCGCAGCGCTGGCCCAGCACGTCGCGCAGGGTCTCCGACTCCAGCAGGTCGTTCGGCTGGGTCCCCGTGCCGTGCGGGATCACGCAGCCGATCGCCTCGGGTCCGCACCCCGCGTCCCGCAGCGCCTCCCGCGCCGCACGCACCAGCTGGCGGCGGCCCGGGTCGGGCGCGGTGGTGTGGTAGGCGTCGCAGCTCCACGCGGTACCGGACAGCCTGCCGTACGTACGGCGGCCCGCCGCCGCACGGGCGGACTGCACGACGAGCATGGCCGCGCCCTCGCCGAAAACGGTCCCCTTGCGGTCGGCTTCGAAGGGGCGGCAGCCGTCGGGGTCGATCGCGCCCAGCCGGTCGAAGGCGGCGATCGGCACCCCGGCGCTCCCTTCGGCCCCGCCGACCAGCACGGTCTCCGCCTCACCGCGCCGGACGAGGTCCATCGCGACGCTCAGGGCGTAGCCGCTGGCGGCGCAGGCGTTGCTCACGCTGATGTTCGCCCCGAAGGAGCCCAGCGCGTCGCCGACGGCCGAGGCGACGGAGAAGGACGGCGTCCATACCGCGTCATCGGGCACGCCCGCGCGGAAGGCGTCCTCCCGTTCCTCGCACACCCCTATGGCGGTGGCGATCACCACGGCCATGCCGGCGACCTCTTCGCCGGTGAGGCCCGCGTCCACGACCGCCTGGCGGGCGGCGTGCAGGGCGAACCGCGAGACCCGGCCCCGGGTGGCGTCGTCCTCGGCGTGCGCCGACGCGTCGGTGGCGGGCGGAACCTGGTAGGCGAGGGGAGCGCGGACCTGTCCGGTCAGCGACTCCACCGGCGTGGGACCGCTCCGGCCGGCGTGCAGGCCCTTCCAGAAGGCCTCGGGTCCGTCGCCGAGGCAGCTGATGGCACCGAGGCCGGTGATGAAGACATCCATGTCCGTCAGCCGCCCGCGGTCGCTTCGGCGGGGGGCGTGCTCCTGGGGGCGTACCGGTGCACGTACTCCAGGCCGGCGAGCGTGTGCACCTGTTCCATGACGGAGTCGGTGACCAGCCTGCGGACCTTGTAGTCGCCCTCGCGCCCGGCGAACTCGGGGAAGGTCATGGGCGAGCCGAAGTGCATGTCGAACCGGGTGACCCGCCACATCAGCCTGCCCAGTGGCTGCACGCGATCGGTTCCGGCCAGGCCGCAGGGGACCACCGGCGCGCCGGTGGCGAGCGCCAGCCAGCCCACCCCGGCGCGGCCGCGGTAGACGCGTCCGTCGGGGGACCGGGTGCCCTCGGGGTGGATCCCGAAGATGCGTCCCTCACGCAGCACCTCCTCGGCGCGCTTGAGGGCGTCCACGCCGCCCGCTCCGCCGTCGCGCTTCACCGGGACGAAGCCGAGGACATGGAGGAGCTTCACGCGCAGCCGGTCCCGCAGCCCCGTGCCGTCGAGCCGCTCGGCCTTCCCGATGAACCAGACGGGCCGCTTGGCCATGAGGGAGATCAGGACGTGGTCGCAGAAGGAGAGGTGGTTGGCCGCGATGATGCAGGGACCGGAGTCCGGGATGTTCCCGAGGCCGCTGATGCGTGGCCGGAACACCAGGCGCAGGAGCAGGGCGAGTACGGCCCTCAACATCGAACGGAACATCGGTCCCCTCTGAGTCTTGTGCTGCGTCGTGCCGTGAAGGATGCGGTGGGCGGGGTGGGCCGGGGCGGGGTCAGTCGGCGGCCGCTGCGGTACCGGAGGCGGAGCCGGCGACCGCGTTCGCCCGCGTCTCGCCGGGGCGCCACCCCGGGGGGCCGAAGACGTAGCCGAGGCGGTGGCGCCAGGTGCGCGCCTGACGGACGTCCCGGATCATGTTGGCGAACTCGTGCACCTGGATCTTCCAGATGTTGTACGTCTCGATCTGCTTCGTCAGCCCATAGGTGGGCCGGCCCATTTCGGCCTGGAAAGTGCCGAACATCCGGTCCCAGATGATCAGGATGCTGGAGAAGTTCTTGTCGATGTACTCCGGCTCGATGCCGTGGTGGACGCGGTGGTGCGACGGCGTCACCAGGAGGAACTCGATCGGCCTGGGCAGCTTGCGGATCTTCTCGGTGTGGGCGAAGAGCCCGTAGAGGAGGTGGACCGACTGCGTGGCGAAGACGAGCGCCGGGTGCACTCCGAGCAGCGGAAGCGGCAGCCAGATCATCTTCTCGAACCACTGCGCCCACTTGCGGCGCAGTGCCGTGGACAGGTTGAAGTACTGGCTGGAGTGGTGGACCTGGTGCCCCGCCCAGATCAACCGGATCGCGTGGGACGCCCGGTGGTTCCAGTAGAGGAGGAAGTCCACCCCGAAGAAGAGCACCACCCAGGTGCCCCAGAAGGACGGCGACAGGTGGAAGGGCGCCACGTACTCGTAGACCGGCACGTACAGCGCGAGCGCCACGACGCGCATGAGGGTGGACCACCCCAGCGCTCCCAGCCCGGTCACGATGCTGGCGGTGTGGTCCTTGAGGTCGTAGCCCGTCAGTTCCTCGTCATCGCTGAACCGGATGGCCACCAGTTCGATCACGATCAGCAGGGCCACCGCCGGTATGGAATACACGGCCGGATCGTGCAATCGCTCCACTATTTGGTCGAACATCGCCATCCCTTCTATCGCCTGGCACCGCTCGGATAAACCCTGCGAAGCGGCTCCTCAGCCATATTCACACAACGCCCTTAAATCACTCCTACTTGCTGTGCTGGGGTGCTGCTAAACCATCACTTAAGACCTGATGACGTGGGGCCTTGTTCTCGTTTTCCCGGTGGGGCGACTGGCCGTAAGCTCTCGCCAGGTCAATGTCGCCCGGCCTCTCTTCGATAACTCGCGCAGCGGGAGAACCGTTATGAATGGAACAGCAGAAATCGAGCAGCAGAACGGCGGCAGGGCAGGCTACGGCGGCCACAAAAGTGCCGCGCGCCTTCGCGCCCTGTTCGAACGCCCGGGTGTGGTACGGATCGTCGGCGCCCACAATCCGCTGGGCGCACGCCTCGCCGAACGGGCCGGCTTCGACGGCGTCTGGTCGAGCGGTCTGGAGATCTCGGCATCGCAGGGCGTGCCGGACACCGACATCCTCACGATGAGCGAACTGCTCTCGGTGGCCGGGTCGATGGCGGCGGCCGTCGAGGTCCCCGTCATCGCCGACGCCGACGCCGGCTACGGCAACGCGCACAACGTGATGAACATGGTCCGCCGCTACGAGGCGGCCGGCATCGCCGGCATATCGATCGAGGACAAGCGCTTCCCGAAGGTCAACAGCTTCATCCCCGGCCGGCAGGAGCTCGCCCCCATCGGCGAGTTCTGCGGCAAGCTGGCCGCGGCCAAGGAGGCCCAGCGCGACCCGGACTTCATGGTGATCGCCCGGATCGAGGCGCTCATCGCCGGTCAGGGCATGGAGGAAGCGCTGCGGCGCGGTGAGGCATACGTCCAGGCCGGCGCCGACGCGGTGTTGATCCACGCGAAGAGCGACTCGCCCGAGCCGGTGCTGGAGTTCCTCACCTCGTGGCGGCAGCCCACGCCCGTGGTGGTCGTGCCGACCACCTACCACACCATCACGGCCGCCGAACTCGGCGCCGCGGGCGCCAAGATGGTCATCTACGCCAACCACGGCCTGCGCGCCGGGATCACCGCGGTCAGCGACACCTTCAGGACCATTCTCCAGGACGGCCGCACCACGGGGGTCGAGGAGCGGATCGCACCGCTCGCCACCGTCTTCGACCTGCAGGGCATGAGCGAGCAGAAGCGGAACGAGGCCCGTTTCATCGCCGCCTACGAGACCGGGCCCGAGGAGGACCTCATGCCGGTCGGCGCCGAGCGGGCGGCGCGGCGATGAGCGCGACCACCGTTCTCGGCCTCGACGCGGCGACCGTCGTCGACCTGGTGCGCGAGCGCGGATTCGGGCCGTTCACCGGGGTGCCCTGCTCGTACCTGGGCCCGGTCATAAGCTGTCTGCAGGACCGGTGTCCGCAGGAGTACCTCATCGCCGCGAATGAGGGCGAGGCGGTGGCCGTGGCCGCCGGTGCTCGGCTCGCCGGGCGCACGCCGGTGGTGATATTGCAGAATTCCGGGCTCGGCAACGCCGTCAACCCGCTGACCTCGCTGTGCCACACGCTCCGGCTCCCGGTCCTGCTCTTCGTCACCTGGCGCGGCCGGCCCGGCTCCCCCGACGAGCCGCAGCACGAGCTGATGGGCGAGATCACCCCCCAGATGCTGACGGCCATGCGGATCAGGAACGAGATCCTCCCCGACGAACCCGCCGCGCTGGCGGCCCGGCTCGACGAGGCCAAGGCCCATATGGAGGCCACCGGGCTGCCCTTCGCCTTCGTCGTCCCCAAGGGAGCCGTCGCCCCGTACGCCGCCGGCCCACCGCCCCATGAGCGCGGTGACCTGATGCCGCGCGCCGAGGCGATCGGCCGTGTCGTACAGAGCATGGACCGGGCCAGCTGCCTGGTCGCCACCACCGGCAAGACGGCCCGGGAGCTGGAGCGGGACTGGGACCGCGGGCGGAACCTGTACGTGGTCGGTTCGATGGGCTGCGCCTCCAGCGTCGCCCTCGGGGTGGCGCTGTACGCCAGGGACCGCAAGGTGGTGGTGCTCGACGGCGACGGCGCGGCGCTCATGCGGCTGGAGGCCATGGCCGCCATCGGTCGTCTGGCGCCGCCCAACCTGCTGCACGTCCTGCTCGACAACGAGGCGTACGAGTCCACCGGCGGGCAGCCCACCGCCTCCGCCGCGATCGACTTCGGCGCGATCGCGCGGGCCTGCGGCTATCGCGCGACCCATGACGTGACGAAGGCCGTCGAACTCACCGCCGCGGTGGCGGCCGCCCAGGGCGCCGGGGGCCCCCAGCTGATCCGGGTGCGGATCGCCTCCGGGTCCGATCCCCGGCTCGGCCGTCCGGCCCTGTCCCCGCCGGCTTCGGCGACCCGGTTCATGGAGGCGATCTCCGCATGACGTTCGGCATCACGCAGGGCCCGGCCCTCCGCTCCGGAGAAGACCCCGAGGCCGGCCCCGACGGACCGGCGCGCCGGCCGGTCCTGATGAACCCCGGGCCGGTGATGACACACGAGCGGGTCAGGTCCGCGCTCGCCGGACCCGACATGTGCCACCGGGAACCGGAGTTCTCCCGGCTGCTGACCCGGGTACGGCGCAAGACCACCGCGGTCTGCGGTGGGGGCGACGAGCACACGGCCGTGATGCTCACCGGCTCCGGCACCTGCGCGGTGGAGGCCGCGATCAGCTCCGCGGTCCCCGAGGCGGGCGGGCTGCTGGTCATCGACAACGGCCACTACGGCGAGCGGCTGCACCACATCGCGAGGGCGCACGCCGTCCGGACCCACCGCTGGGAACTCGGCTGGGGTACGCCGGTGGACCTCGGGGCGCTCGACCGGCTGCTGGCCGCGGATCCCGGGCTGACCCACGTGGGCGTGGTGCACCACGAGACGAGCACCGGCATGCTCAACGATGTGGCCGCAGTGACCGCGATCGCCCACGCCCACGGGCGCGAGGTCGTCGTGGACGCGGTCAGCAGCGTCGGAGCCGAGGCCCTCTCCCTGCGCGACGACGCCCCCGACTGGCTCGCCGGCTCGTCCAACAAGTGCCTGGAAGGAGCACCCGGGCTGAGCTTCGTCGCGGCCCGGAAGGCTGCCTTCGAGGCACTGGGCAGCGGACCGCGCCGCACCTACTACCTGGACCTGCACAGGCACTACCGGGCACAGGAAGAGGCCGCCGCCCCCGCCTTCACACCCGGCATCCCGGCCTTCTACGCCTTCGACGCCGCGCTCGACCTCGCCCTGGCGGAAGGCCGTGAAGCCCGTCTGGCCCGCTACACACGGCTCGCGCAGCAGCTGCGCGGCGGCCTTGAGGGGATGGGCTTGGAGATCCTCCTGCGGCCGGAGCACAGGGCCGCCGCGCTGACCGCCGTCCGCATCCCGCGCGGCCTGACCTACGCCGAACTCCATGGAGGGCTGCGACGGGACGGCTTCGTCATCTACAGCGCCCAGGAGCAGCTGGCCCAGGACTTCTTCCGGCTTTCGACCATGGGATGCATGACGGCCGGGGAGATCGGCTCCTTCCTCTCCGCCCTTGAACGCCTGATCACAGAACGCCATCGCTGACATCCGGTCGTTCCTCGGCGGACGATCGCATCCACGAAGAGAGGTACCCGGTGACCGCCGTCCAAGCAGCCGCCTCCGTGCAGCCCGCGCCGCCCTTCAAACTCGCGCTGGTCGGGGGCGGGCCACGCGCCACCTACCTCCTGGAGAGGCTGTCGGCGACCATCGGCCGGCTGGACGCGGGACGCAGACTGGAGGTGCACGTCTTCGAGCGCTCCGGCGCGTTCGGCGCGGGACAGGCC
>NZ_JZWV01000025.1 GCF_000966975.1 Streptomyces katrae
CGCGGGACAGGCCCACGACCCCGCCCAGGCACGGACCAGCTATCTCAACCGCATCGCCTGCCAGGTCGGGTTCGCGGCGGACGAGAGCGTCGTCGGCGCCGGCCCGCTCCGGCAGGCGGCGGAGCGTCCCACCCTGTACGAGTGGTGCCGCCGCCGGTTCGCCCGCACCGGGGATCCGGACTTCGCCGTCGGCCCCGGCGACTGGCCCAAGCGCTACGTCCACGGGCTGGCCCTGCGCGAGATGTTCGACACCTTCGCCGCCGAGCTGCGTGCGCACCCGGCGGTGGACGTGGAGCTCCACACCGCCGAGGTGGTCGACGTCCGCCCGTCGGAGGACTGCCTCCGCGTGGTCACCGGCGAGGGGGCGGCCGCGGTCCACCCGGCGGACGCGGTCGTGCTGCTGACCGGCCACACCAGCCACGACCCGCAACGGGTGCCCATGTCCAGGCGGCTCGCGGAGTTCGCCGAACGCACCGGCGCGCAGTACGTACCGCAGCCGTACCCCCTCGACGTCGCGCTCGACGTCGAGCACTGCGGCCCCGGTACGGTCGTCGGATGCGCGGGCATGGGTCTCACCGCCATCGACGCGATCCTCTACCTCACCGAGGGCCGCGGCGGAACGTTCCACGAGGACCCGGAGCACGGGCTGGTCTACCGGCCCAGCGGCAACGAACCGGCCTCCATAGTCGCCTTCAGCGGTACGGGTCTGTTCACCTTCGCGAGGCCCGCCAACCACAAGGAGCGGGACGGCGGCCCCGGGGACCACACCGGGCGCTTCTTCACCACCGACGCCATCGACCGGCTGCGGGCCAGTGTGGGCCGACCGGTCGCGTACGGTTCGGGCAAGCAGCTCCAGCTCGACTTCGACCAGGACGTCCTGCCCCTGGCCGTCCTGGAGATGGCGCACCTCCACTACGCCGCCCTGTTCGGCCCTGCCTCGGTCCCTTTCCTCACACGCGGGGCCGCGGTGTCCGCCGAGGCCTTCGTCACGGGGCCGCGCGAGGCGAGCGAGGACCCCGAGCAGCTGCTGGGACCGCTGGAGGAGGCCGTCGGCGAGGTGGCGGGCCTCCTGGCGAAGGTGGTGCGGGGCACCGTGCCGCTGCCGGCCGCGCAGGCGGACGCCGGCTGGCCGGTCCGCGAGGTGCTGCTCCACTGGGTGGAGACGGTGTACGGCCCCTCCGTGGCAGCCGAAGTGGCACACCGGATCGACCGCGGACTGCCGCCGGGCCCCGCGCTCGAAGGAAGCGGCTCTCCGTGGGGGCTCGAAACCGGCCCGGAGGGGAACCGGTTCAGCTGGTGGCGCACCGTCTCCCCGGTCGAACCGCAGGGGAGCGCCGCAGACCAGCGGCGCGCGGTGCTGCGTTTCATGGAGCACGACGGACTCTGGGCGCGGCAGGGGAACGTGCGCAACCCGCACAAGGCGGCCGCGGACGGCGTCTGGCGTGACCTCAGGTCCGTCATCTCCTACGCCGTCGACGACGCGGGCCTCGTTCCGCGGTCCCAGCGCAGGTTCCTGGACCGCTACGTGCGCCACCACAACAGGCTGGCCAACGGAGCCGCCGCCGAGATCATGGAGAAGATCACCGCACTCGTCCGGCACGGCATAGTCGACGTGTCCACGGGCCCGGGTGCTCGTCTCCGCCTGGACGAGGAGCAGGGGCGCCTGATGGTCGAGGGACCCCGGACCGGGACCTCCCGGAAGCTCGACGTCCTTGTGGAGGCCCGGATCCACCCGTTCGATCCGCGGCTGGACGCCCTGCCCCTGTACCGCAACCTCCTGGAGCGCGGGGTGGTCCGGCTGTGGATCAACAAGTCCGCGGACGGTGAGACCTTCGTGCCGGGCGGGCTGGACCTGACCCCGCAGGGGCATCCGGTGCGTGCCGACGGAAGCGTCGATCCGCGTGTCACGGTGCTGGGCGTGCCGTCCGAGGGAGCGCGGTCGTTCCTGCTCTCGGCGCTGCGGCCCAATGCGGACCACTACGTGATGCACGACATCATGGCGTGGCTGGAGGGGTTCTGGGAGACGGTCGCCCCCCGGCCGGAGGCGGAGTCCGCGTCCTCCCGCTGACAGCGGCGGTCAGGGGTTCCTTCGCGTGCGAAGGAACCCCTTTCCGTTCCCGCGGCGGGCCGGCGTTCTCAGTTCGCGGGCCTGCGGAAGCGGTTGATCGCGTCGATGTGCTTCGCCCGCAGCTCGTGGTCGCGGACGCCGAGGCCCTCCTCCGGCGCGAGGGCGAGGACGCCGACCTT
>NZ_JZWV01000026.1 GCF_000966975.1 Streptomyces katrae
GGATCTGCCCTTGGCGATGAGGCGGTTGGCCTCCCAGGCTTCGCGGTAGTTGGCGAAGTGCGAGCCGATGATCCGCTTGAGGGACATCCACAGGTAGCGGTTGTCGTACTCGTGCATGTAGCCCGAGGTGGAGGCGCAGGTGGTGATGGTGCCGCCCTTGCGAGTGACGAAGACGGAGGCGCCGAAGGTCTCGCGGCCGGGGTGCTCGAAGACGATGTCGATGTCCTCGCCGCCGGTCAGCTCGCGGATGCGCTTGCCGAAGCGCTTCCACTCCTTCGGGTCCTGGGCGTACGCTCGTCCTTCCAGAACTTGTAGCCCTCGGCGTTGCGGTCGATGACGGCCTCGGCGCCCATGGAGCGGCAGATCTCGGCCTTCTCCGGGGAGGAGACGACGCAGACCG
Source organism: Streptomyces katrae (assembly GCF_000966975.1). Classification (GTDB taxonomy): domain Bacteria; phylum Actinomycetota; class Actinomycetes; order Streptomycetales; family Streptomycetaceae; genus Streptomyces; species Streptomyces katrae. The sequence goes on from NZ_JZWV01000026.1 coordinate 401, forward strand.
GGTTGGCACCGCCGGCCAGCGCCAGCTGGGTGGCGTACGAGCCGAGGCCGCCGCTGGCGCCCCAGATCAGCACGTTGTCGCCCTGCTTCATCCCCGCGCCGTTGCG
>NZ_JZWV01000027.1 GCF_000966975.1 Streptomyces katrae
CAGGCGTTGACCCCGGGTCCGGTGCGCAGGACGACGCCCGCGAGGTCCGAGCCGATGACGTGGTACGGCAGGTCGTGCCGCTTGCCCAGCGGCGAGGTCATCCCGTACCGCTCAAGGAAGTTGAACGTCGGGAGGGGTTCGAAGATGGCCGACCAGACGGAGTTGTAATTGACCGAACTGGCCATCACCGCCACCAGCGCCTCGCCAGGACCGGGCTGCGGAGTCGGCACCTCTTGGAGGTGCAGCGACTTGCGGGGATCCTTGTCCGCGGTGGCCATGCCCTCGAACATTCCCACGTCCTCCTTCCGCAGGACGCAGGCTCGGTAGCTCTCCGGAACAGCGAGGGCGGCGAAACCGGAGGCTGCGGCGCCATCGGAGAGGATGGCTTCCAGGATGTCTTTCACGTTCGGATCCCTTTGAGTCTGTTCTGTGACTTCGCGCGGCCGTGGCCGCGGCGCCTGGGTGAATGCGGTGACCGGGTCAGCAGGCGTATGCGGACCTCACGTCCTCCCACGAGTCGTCCAGCCACGCCTCCCGCGCGAGGATGGCCCGGTGCAGCTTCTGCAGCTTCAGCCCGGGCTCGACTCCCAGGTCCTGAACGAGGATCTTCCGGATCCGGCCGTACTCCGCGAGCGATTCCGCGATGCGGCCGCTGCGGTAAAGGGCGATCATCAGGTGCCAGTAGAGGTTCTCGCGGGTCGGCTGCTCGTCGATGAGCGAGTAGAGCTCACCGATCAGCGAGTTGTGCCGCCCGAGTTTGAGTTCGATCTCGAACTTCTGCTCGTAGGCGAAGGCGCGCTTCTCGTTCAGCTGCCGGCACAGGTTGTGGAAGAAGGGCACCGCGCGTAGATCTTCGAGGGCCGGTCCGCGCCACAGCGCCAGGGCCGCGTTGATGGCCTCCGCCGCCTCCTCCAGCCGGTCCTGCGCGTGCAGGCTGCGGAAGTGGCAGAGCAGGGACTCGAACCGGCGGAGGTCGAGGGTCTGACTGCACAGGTCCAGCCGGTACCCGGGCGGCTGCGTGACGATCAGCTTCGGATCGACTCCCACGCTCGACAGGTACTTCCGCAGCTGCGAGACGTATACGTGCAACGCCGTGGTGGCGCTCTGTGGAGGCGTCCCGGACCAGAGGGCTTCGATGAGGCGGTCCATCGAGACGGGCCGTGTGCTGTGCATGCACAGGTAGGCCAGGAGTGAGCGGAGTTTGAGCGCTCGAGGGCTTACACGCTGCCCGTCCCGCGTTTCAATCTCCAATGGTCCGAGTATCTGAAACTGCATGTGTCCCCCAGAAAGTCAGCCTTGTGAGCCGATGGAAAACGGCGCGTAGAAGCCCGAAGTCCTCGCCCTCAGCCCTCCAGTGCCGCACCTCACCGTATGGACGCGCCCTGTGGGCGCGCGGCTACGCGCTGCAACGAGATCTCGTCAACGAGACACGGTTTGCCATGTCGCTAGTTGACTAGATGCGAGCGAATGTACTCAGCGACCACTCCAGCCTGTCAAGTGAACTTGATGGAGAACTGAGGTCGCTTGCGAGCGTATCTAGTGCAAGAGACAATGAGGCGCGGACGGACACGCGTCCGCGATCGCACGGGGGCGGAGGGAGGCTGACACATGAGGGGCAGCGGATCGGCGAGCAGTCGGCGCACGATTGCTCAGAGACTGGACTACCTGATCGGCGCGATCCATCCCGCGGGACGCGGGCCCTTCACGTACCACGAGATCGCCGAGCTGATCAGGGAGCGTGCCGGTGAAGGAGACCCCACGGTCTCCCACGGCACCGTCCAAGCGATCCGCACCGGCAAGGTCACCAACCCCAGCGTCGACTCGCTCCGCGCGTTGGCCGACTTTTTCGGCGTGCCTACGGCCTACTTTCTGGATGATGACGTCTCAGAAGCCGTTGAGGACCGGATCCGGGAGATCAAGGAGAGCGCCGCAGCGGCCGAAGCCGCCGACGAACTGGCCGATGTCCTGCAGGACAACGAGGTCCGCGCCGTGGCGTTCCGGCTCGGCGGCTTGTCGGCCCGGTCGATCCGCGGGATCAAGAGCATCGTCGAGGGGTTCCGTCAGGCCGAGGGGCTGGCCGACGTCAAGCCCCCGCCCTCGAGGCGCCGTCGGGAATAGGCCGCGGGCACGCATCGGCGAGACTGTCCGACCGGGCTGCGACCATGCCCGTGTCGAGAATGTGCGGGGGAGCCAAGGATGAGGTGGCGGAGTCGCGGGCGCGGACACATACGCACGGACGTCGCGGACGTCGTGGACGAGCTGACCATCCCCCAACCGTTCAACCTGGACGACTTCTGCGCGAACATCTCCGCACAACGCAAACGTCCACTCCTCGTACTTCCCCTCGACGGCCCCGCCGACACCGACCTGCCGTGCGGGATCTGGGTGGGCCTCGACACGGCCGACCTGGTGTTCTACGAGGCCGGGGCCGCGGACATCCTCAAGATCCAGATCGTCCTGCACGAGATCGCCCACATGCTGCTCGGCCACGTCTCGCCCCAGCTCCACGTCAGCGGCGACGCCGATGACGAACCCGTCACCGTCTCGGAGCACTTCCGCCGGTTCCTGGCGCGTACCGGCGACTCCGAAAAGCGGCTGGATCCCGATCCGTCCATAGCCAAGGCCATGCGCGCCGAGGCCGCCCGGATCAAAGTGGCCGCCGCCAGACCCACGTCCAGCGACATCGAACTGGGGCTGTCCACCGACCGCATCCTGCACCTTCTGGGCCGCACCAAGTTCGAGGACCGGCAGGAGGAGGAGGCGGAGACCCTGGCAACCCTCATCCTCGAACGCGCCAGCCGCAACGAGGCCATCTCGACCACGAGTGACGCCTCGGACGTCCTCGCCCGCCTCAACGACGCCCTCGGCCGCCCGGGGAGCTGGACATGACAGCGGCCAAGAGCATCATCCTGATCCTGCTGTGGGCCGTGGCGGCCTGGCGCCTCCCCGGCGCCATCCGCACGCCCAGGCAGCGTGCGCTGTGGGTCGCCTTCGCATCGATCGCGGTGGCGATGACCCTCGGGGTGCCGGAAGTCATGCACGCGACCGACGCCTTGACCGGCGTCCACAACCTGGCCACCCTGGGCAAGAACCTGTTCGGCATCGTCGCTTCCGCCGCGATCCTCGAATTCGTCACCGTCATCGCCCAGCCCGACTCCGGCATGCGCGATCACCATGACGGCGCTGACCGTCCTGTTCGTGCTCACCCCCCGGCCGGAGGAGTCCGACAACTTCTTCGAGACGAACATGGGGTCCGTCCCGGGCACCGCCTACTACGTCGTCTGCTTCGGGTCCCTCGGGCTGGCCATGACGGTGGCCACTCGGCTGTTCTGGGGAAGCAGCAGACACGCGGGCGCCCCATGGCTGCGCTCGGGCCTGCGGACACTCGGCACGGGCAGCGCCTTCGGCGTGCTGTACAGCCTCTTCCGCACCCTCCTGATGCTGGTCGGCCTGCTGCACATCACCGTCGAGGACGCGCGGGCCAACCATGTCGCCGACGTCCTCCAGTGCACCTCCATCGCGCTGATCATCCTGGGAAGTTCCATACCCGCCATCGGCGTCCGGTGGCGGGTGCTGCGTGACTGGCGGTCACTTCGGGACATCCGTCCGCTGTGGGCGGTGCTCACCAGGGCCGTTCCCCACGTGGTGCTGGACATCCGGTCCCTGCGCCCCTGCCCGCGGGTCCGGCTGCACCGAGCGGTGATCGAGATCCGCGACGCCACTCTGGTGCTGGCGGACTATGCCCCGGCGGACCTTCGCGAACGAGCCGACGCCGCTGCCGGACGGTATGAACTCACCCCCGAACGCAGCTCAGCCCTGGCCGAGGCCATCTGGCTGCACGAGGCCGTTGCCGCCAAGCTCGCCGGCAGCTCACCGGCACCGGCCGAAAACGCGCAGCCGAGTCCGCGGCTCCCTGCGGATTTCGACTTCGACGTCGAGGTCGACAGGCTCCGTGCCATCAGTGAGGCTTACCAGTCGCCCGCGGTCCGTGCCCCGGCCGGGTCCGGCATGGCCCCGGCCCACTGACACACCCCCTTCTCCGCTCGGGCGGAGAAGTACAGCAACAGCCGTCGACTCCTGTCCTGGACGTCGGCGGCCTTTTTTTACAGGAAAAGAAAATTCCGCAGGTGGAGATCGCCGTCTTCCGGGATCCGCCTCCCGGAGCCGGTATTCGGATAAGTTGATCAAGCCTCAAGAGGGCGGTACGCAGTCGCCGGAGCCATTCGGCCAGAGATTCGGGCACAACCCGTCTCCACAGCGCTCCGGATCGACGATCAATGCCAATGTGCTGCACCGGGAATCCCGGTGCAGCATGCCCCCAGATCTCAGAGGACCACCTGCCCCATGAAAGCGATTTACACCTTCTCGGAAACCGACCGCGCCAGCCTTTCGGATTCTCTGACATTCCTCGGGGCGAACCCGTACACGGATTACGAGAAGTTCCGCGACGCGATCGGGAACCTCATCGCCGACGAACGGGTACCCGCCGGCTTCGTCGACGCCTGCCGCCGGATCAAGCAGCAGCGCGACGACAAGGTGACCTACGCGCACGTGGTGTCCAACTGCCCGCTCGACGTCGACCGGCCGGTCTTCGACCAGGCGAACCCGGTGGACGACAAGTACCTGCAGAAGCAGACCTTCGTGGGGGAGGGAGTACTCGAACTCCTCGCCCAGCTCACCGCGACCCCGCTTCTCTCCTACGCCACGCGCAACAATGGCGACTTCTTCCACGACGTGTACGCCGACAACCGCTACAGCGGCACCCAGACGCAGAAGACGGACTGGGAGCTCTACTGGCACAACGACCGTACGGCGCACCCGGTCCGCGCCGACTACCTCGCCCTCCTCGGCATGCGCTGCCCCACGGACGACCTCGTCTACACCAAGTACGTGGACGGTCGTGAACTGCTGAAGTTCATCTCCCCCGAGAACCAGGAGCTGCTGCGGGAGAAGGCGTTCGTCACCCCCTACGACGAGCTCTCCCGCGCCTCCAACCGGAAGCAGCAGGTCTCCGACCTGCACACGCTCCTGGAGAACGAGCACAGCTTCCGCTACTACGACACCCGCACCATGCCCGCGGACCCCTCCTCGGCGGCGCACTACGAGGCACTGCGGCAGTTCCGTGACGCGCTGGCCAAGAGCCGTGAGCAGTACCACCGCATCCAGGAGGGCGACCTGCTCGTGATCGCCAACCAGGACGGCCTGCACAGCCGGCAGATGGTGGACATCCAGCACTTCGAGACCACGCGGCTGCGCTGGCTCCTGAAGACGTACGCCTTCCGCGACGACGCCGCCGCCGACGTCCACGGCGACATCTGGCTCGACGGGGTGCGCGGACGCGTACTCGACTGAGCCCGCCCGCCCGCGGGATGCCCGTAGGCATCCCGGGCGGAGGCCACGGACATGGCGGCGGCGACGCCCGGCGGCAGGAACGCCGGGCGTCGCCGCCGTCGTGTCCGGACGCCGCCCCGTCAGCACCTCTCGCCCCCGGCCTGCACGGCCAGGAAGCCCGCCGCGAGCTGGGCGAGGGTGATGTGCCGGTACCAGCCGTGCCAGGAGCGGACACGGTACGCCCCCAGGCCGCAGCGCTCGGTGGCCCCCGCGAGGGCGTCACGGCCGTGCCGCCAGGCCGCGACCGCCTGCGCCAGCTCGTAGAGGGAGACGTTCGCCGGGCCGCGGGCGATGAAGTAGCGCCGCGGCTGCGGGTCCCCCGCCCGGCGGCAGGCGAGGAGCCAGCGCGCCATGCCGCCCGGCCTCGCGGCCGCCTGTCCGGCCGTCTGCACCGGCTCCGACGGGATGCGGCGCACCCACCACTCCCAGGAGCCGGCGTCCCTCGTGTCGGGGCCGACGGCCAGCCGGTCCCACTCGCGCTCCTCGGCGTACCGCTGCACCAGCCGGGACACCCGGCGCCAGCCCGGATGGGGCAGCACGGGGTGGTCCGGAGGTACTCCCACCACGTGGGGGACGCCCTGCTCCTCCAGGTGGGCGCGGAAGGCCCGGTCACAGCCCAGCTGCGTATCGGCCACGACCCACATCCCCGCCGCGGCGCCACCGGGGGCCCGGGTCCGGAAGCGGTGGACGATGCGCCGTGCGAGCTCGGCCTTGGAGACGTGGCGGGCCTTGTCGGGAATGTGCGCGGCGCTGCGCCGGATCGGTTCGTTGTCCCAGTTGGGCGGCAGGTACAGCTCCCGGTCGACCAGGGCGGTGCCGGTCCGGGTGGACCAGGACGCCATCACCCCCACCTGGCAGGAGACGGCGCCGCCGAACGCCTCCGCATACTGCCGGGCGACCCCGGCCGAGGCGTAGCCCTTCTTCTTGAAGGCGGTCTCGTCGAGGACGAGGACACCGGTTCCGCTGTCGTCGGCGAGCCCTTCCACGACGTAGCGCATGGTGAAGTCGCGCAGACTGTCGGCATCCCATACCGACCGGCCGAGCAGATGCTGCTGCAGCCAGAACGCTCCGCTTTCCGCCGCGGCCGGCAGGATGCTTTCGGCCCTTATGGTTCCCACGAGCAGGGAGCGGATGTATTCCTGGGCGTGATTCCTGAGGTCCGACCGCGAGAAGAACTGCTGTCCGACCTTTTCCAGGAGGTCGTCACAACGCTCCCCCCACTCTTCCGCGGCCCTCTGCTCCGGTGTGACGTACGACGGTGCGAGCCATGCTGCCTGTGTATTCATTGCGGATTTCAACTCCCCCCAAGAGTCGATCTCAGCTCTGACCGATAACACTGATGACACTGATAACTTCGCACGCCCCCGGGGGCCCGGCCGGGTGCGGGCCGGGCCCCCGGGGACGGTTTCCCTCAGTAGTACTCGCCGTGGCGGTAGTCCCAGGAGGGGTAGATCTCCGACAGGTTCTCCATGATCACCGGGTAGTCGAGACCACGCCGGATGAGCACCGGTGCCGGGGAAACGGAGCGCTCCCCCTTCTGCACGGGTACGAGCACCCCCTCGGCGTCGACCATCGACACCATGACGCCCTGTTCGTGGCGGGTGTCCTCGTCCTTGTCGGGCTGGACGGAGGCCACGTAGTCGTCGGCGCAGACGATGAAGTCCGCCTCCTCCTCGATGCGCGTGCCGATGTTCTCGACCCGCCCCCTGTTGCCGACCCCCGAGGGGTTGGCGGAACTGGCGAAGACGAGCCGGCGCTCGGCCCACATCCGCTCGACCAGCTGCTCGGCGGGCCGCCCGAAACGGATCACGAAGCAGCTGGTGCCGCGGGTGTCCGTGGCCAGCTCGCGGGTGGTCTCGTCGGGGAGCAGCGCCAGGGCCTCCTGGCGCCACGGCAGGATGCAGCCGAGCAGCACGTCCTGCTCCCAGTGCCGCTCGTAGAAGGCCAGGACCTCCTCGTTCAGCTCGGCCAGCTCCTTGAGCTGGTCCAGATCGGCGCACAGCACGACACCGGGCTTGTTGCGGTTGCGCCGCTTGGCGTCGAACTTCCGCTCCAGACCACGGCCGTCCGTGGTCATCAGGATGTATCCGACCTTGGTCGCGCAGACGACCAGGCCGCCCGGCGCGGACAGGGCTTCGAGGGCCTCGGGTACGGGTTCGCCCCGCCAGGGGCCCCGTGGGGTGTTGCTCGGCATCGGAATGTCGCTCCGCTCTTGTGGAACTCGTGGAACTCGTGGAATCCGTACGGACGCACGGGGATGTGGATGGCGCGGTGGCGGCCGCCGGGCAGCGGCCGGGGGCCGCTCGGCTACTCGCCCTGCCCGGCGGTCCGGGCGAGGCCGGTGATCGCGCCCCGGGCCAGGGAGTTCACCGTCAGGTGGAAGCCGACGAGGGCGGCCGGGGTCTGCTGGTCGACCGGGAGCCCGTCCACGCCCAGGGCGTGGACGGCGAAGATGTACCGGTGCTCGCGGTCCCCCGCCGGCGGCGCGGCGCCCACGAAGCCGAGGGAGCCGAGGTCGTTGAGCAGCTCCCGCCCGGTTCCGGGCTCCCCGCCGGCCGGCAGGCCGTGCACGTGCGGGGGGATGTCGGCCAGGATCCAGTGCCAGACGCCACCCGGGGTGGGAGCGTCCGGGTCGAAGCAGGTCACCGCGTAGGAAGCGGTTCCCTCCGGGCCCGGCTCCCAGCTGAGGGCGGGGCTGAGGTTCCCGCCCGAGGCCAGCTGGGCCTCGGACAGCCGGTCGCCGTCCCGGACGTCGTCGGAGACGACCTTCAGCTCGGGCAGCTCCGGGAGGAAGTCATAGGGGTTGGGCGGGGTCGGACGGGTCAGCACGGTGTGCTCCTTCGTAACGGGGACAGGGGTGGGGGCGGGGACGGGTGAGGTGCGGTCGTCGCGGGTGTCATCGCACGGACACGGGCGGGGTGCCGGACGCGGCGGGGGCCCGGCCTTCCGGCCCGCCGTCCGGGCCGGTCTCCTGCGGCCGTCGCGCCACCAGCCGGGCCGCGACGGCCTGGCCGGCCACCACCAGCACGGCGCAGCCCGCCACGGCCTCGGCGGCGCTGCCGCCGGAGCCGAGCCACAGGCCCGCGCCGATCAGCAGGACCGCCTGGACGATGCCCTGGCGCCGCTCCAGGCCGCGGGTCACCCGCTGGCGCTCCGCGTCGGACAGCCCGGCCATGGCCGGGCCGAGGAAGCCCATCGTGGTGGGCCGGACGGTGCCGCCCGCCAGGCCCAGCAGGGCGGTGCCGCCGGCGGTGGCGAGCAGGCCGCCGGGGACGAGGAGGAGCAGGCCGAGCACCATGGCCCCGCTGCTGAGCCAGAAGAGGGTGGTCGCCGAGTACCGGCGCTGCCAGGCCAGGGACAGCCTTACGGACAGCAGCCCGCACAGGGTGTACAGGCCCAGCACCGCGCCGAACATGGTCACGGAGAGCCGTTCCCCGAAGAACAGCAGCAGCGGCAGCAGGAAGGTGTAGGCGGTCAGCAGCACGGCGCGGGACACGGAGTAGTACGAGGCCCAGAGCCGTACCTGCCAGGGCGGCACGCGGCCCGGCCCGGTCGCCGCCACGGCGCCGGCGCCCGGCTCCGCCGCCTTCGCGCGCAGTCCGCCCCGGCCGCCCGGCAGGACGGAGAGGGCGGCGACGGCGCAGCCCAGCGCCGACAGCAGGAAGGGGGCCCGGTCGTACTGGGCGTAGGCCACCGCTCCGAGGACGCCCGCGGCGAAGGAGATGAGGAACATGCCCGCCTGGGTCCGTGCCTCCCGGGTGCGGAAGCGCTCGCCGGAGAGCAGGGTCGAGGCGAGGGCCGCGTCCGTCCCGGCCGTCAGGCAGAAGCCCAGACCGGCGAGCAGCTGGGAGACGACCGCGATCCCGGTGGAGACCGGCGCCAGCAGGACCAGCAGGCCCGCGAGTTTGACGGCCTCCCCCGCCACCAGGCAGCCCGCCAGCGACAGCCGCCGCCGGAGGGGGGCCACGACGTGGTCCCCCAGGGCCGCGGTGACCCCGTAGAGGGCGAGCAGGGCCGCCGTGGCCAGTGGGCCGAAACCCTGCTGGGTGAGGAAGACGACGACGACCGGCAGGTGGAAGTAGGCGCGGGAGACGATGCGGTAGGCCTGCACCCGCGCGGCGTACCGGGCCCGCTCCTTCTCGTCGTTCATCGCTCCAGACCCGGCAGGTACGGGGCGAGCTCCGCGGCCGCCAGATCTCCCTGGCGGACGATGGCGGGCGTGTCCAGCAGGCTGACGATGGTGCTGCTGCGGGTGAACTTCGAGGGGGCGGCCGCGCGGACGATGAGGTCGCAGTGCTCGCCTATGTGCTCGTAGGCGATGTCGAACGTGACCAGGCCCTCGTCCATGGTGCCGCTGATGTTCGCCGAGGTGGCGGCGATGGCCAGCCCGCTGTAGAGCGACAGCTGGTTCAGCGTCCGGCTGACGTTGTGGACGACGGACACGGTGTCCTTGCCGGAGGTGACCCAGTCCGGTACGAGCTCCCGCTTGCGCATGACGAGGTTCAGCGGCCCCGGCCAGAAGCGCTCCACCAGTGCCTCGACGTCCACCCCCTCCGGCCGGCGGGCCCAGCGCACCCAGTCCGAGGGACTGGAGACGAACAGGGTCAGCGGCTTGCTGCCGTCGCGGCGCTTCATGTCGTACAGGCGCTCGCAGGACCGCTCCAGGAACGGGTTGCAGAAGATGCCGTAGTTGGTGTCGGTCTGGGCGGCCACCACCGCCCCCGCCCGCAGGGCGTCGGCGGCCCGGCGGATCCCGTCGCCGTCGGCCTCGTCGATGATCTCCGCGCTCATGCGACCTCCACCCCCGAGTCCTCGAAGACGTCCTCGACCTGTCCGTTGGTACGCGGCATCCAGAAGGGCCGGGACGCCTCGTGGCGACCGATGGCCTCCTCGGCCTCGGCGGCGAGGTCGATGAGGTCCAGTCCGCGGGTGAGCCGGTAGCGCGCCCCCTCGTCGAGGAAGAAGGGCTCCGCGACCACGCCCGCGGCCTCGCAGGTGACCGTGGCCCGCAGCAGGTCGACGGTCACCTCGGCCGTGGCGTCCGCCGTGACCGCGTCCATGACCTTCCGGGTGGCGGCGGCGTCGAGGGTGACGGGCACCAGGCCCACGTTGGGCAGGTTGTTGCGGAAGATGTCGGCGAAGCTCGGTGCGATCACCGCCTTGAAGCCGAAGTCCCGCAGCGCCCAGGGCGCGTGCTCCCGCGAGGAGCCGCAGCCGAAGTTGGGGCCGGAGACCAGGACGGTGGCGCCCGCGCGCTCGGGGCGGTTCAGGACGAACTCCGGGTCACGGCGCCACTTCTGGAACAGGCCGTCCTGGAAGCCGGTCCGTTCGACCCGCTTCATCCACACGGCCGGGATGATCTGGTCCGTGTCCACGTCGGAGGCGTCCAGCGGGACCCCCCGGCCATGAATTACCTCTACTTTGAGCATTCTTGATCCTTAGTCAGAAAAGGGATCCACCCGCAGGGGCGGCCGTTCGGGCGCGGGACCTCAGGAAATCTCCGCGCTGCCGGCCAGACGCCCGAGCAGGGCGGTCGCCGCGGCCGTCTCGGGGGACACCAGGTGGGTACGGGCTCCGGGCCCCTGCCGTCCCTCGAAGTTCCGGTTCGAGGTGGAGGCGGAGTGGGTGCCGGCGGGCACCCGGTCGCCGTTGACGGCGATGCACATCGAGCAGCCCGGATTGCGCCACTCGAAACCGGCTTCCGTGAAGACGCGGTCCAGGCCCTCGGCCTCCGCCTGGCGCTTGATCCGTTCCGAGCCGGGCACGACGAGGGCCGTCACCTCGGCGGCGACCTTGTGCCCCTCGACGACCTTGGCCGCCGCCCGCAGGTCGTCCATGCGCCCGTTGGTGCAGGAGCCGATGAAGACGGTACGGATCGGGATGTCGGCCAGGCTCTGCCCCGCCCGGAGCCCCATGTAGTCGAGGGCGCGGCGGCCTGCCTCGCGGGACACCGGATCGGCCATGGTCTCGGGGTCCGGGACCCGTCCGTCGACCGGGACAGCCTGGCCGGGGTTGATCCCCCAGGTGACCATCGCGCGCAGCCCGTCCACGTCGACCACGACCTCCCGGTCGAACTCGGCGTCCGGGGCGCTGCGGTACGCGGCCCAGGCCTCCTTGGCCCGCTCCCAGTCCTCGCCCCGGGGGGCCCGCTCACGCCCCTCCAGGTAGGCGAAGGTCGTCTCGTCGGGGGCGATCATCCCGCTGCGGGCACCGGCCTCGATGGCCATGTTGCACAGCGTCATCCGGCCTTCCATGCTCATGCGGTCGATGACGTCGCCCTGGAACTCGATGAGATGGCCGGTGCCGCCGTCGGTGCCGATGGCGCGGATCACCGCCAGGGCGATGTCCTTGGCGGTGGCCTCGGCCGAGGGCGTTCCCTCGACGAGGACGCGCATGCTCTTCGGCTTGGCGATGCGCAGCGTCTGGGTGGCCAGCACGTGCTCGACCTGGCTGGTGCCGATGCCGAAGGCGACCGCGCCGAACGCGCCGTGGGTGGCGGTGTGGCTGTCCCCGCAGACGATCAGCATGCCGGGCAGGGTGAGGCCCATCTGCGGGCCGATGACGTGCACGATGCCCTGTCCGAGGCTGTTCATGGGGTGGAGCTCCACCCCGAACTCCCTGCTGTTGCGGATCTGGAGCCCCAGCTGGCGGCGGCCGATGGAGTCGCTGAGCGGGACCTGCCGGCTCCGCGTCGGGACGTCGTGGTCGGCGGTGGCGACGGTCAGGTCAGGGCGGCGCACCTTCCGGCCCGCCTCCCGGAGCCCTTCGAAGGCCTGAGGGGAGGTCAGTTCGTGCAGCAGGTGCATGTCGACGTAGACGAGCTCACCGCCGGTCCCGTCGATGGTGTGCTCCGCCCAGACCCGCTCCAGCAGGGTGTTCCTGGCCACGGCACCTCATTTCATATGGTGGACTGCGTGATTACATTTTGAGACAGTAGCAATGACACATGCGCAACTCGGCTGCCTTTCAAAGGCTGAGACATGTAACAACAGGCGAATTCCCAAGCTGTAGATAGCCGTGCGGCAGCGATGCCTGCTGACGACAACTCTGACCCGGGCCGGCGAGCACCGGCAACCGAATCCATTGGCATCAGCCTGCGTTGGCAACCCCATGCCACCGCGGAACGTCCGAATGCTGCCGGGGCAGGAGGCTGCCGCCGTCTCCGCTGGTTTCCGGGGGCGCTCCGCAGCAGACTCGACGGCGGCGTCCGAAATTCCTGCTCCGCCCGTGGAGTTCACGCCTGGAAAGAAAGACGAGGAATTACGCATGAAAGTGTTCAGCAGCACGTTCGACGACCAGGGCCGGCTTCCCGGGCGCGTGCCCCACCGCCGGGCCGGCCGGGCCGGCCACGACGCTCCGCCGGTGAACCGCAACCCGCACGTGGCCTGGTCGGACGTGCCCGAGGGGACCCGCTCGCTCGTACTGGTCGCCGTCGACGTGGGCATACCGACCGGGTTCGACGAGCCGCACCGGTCAGGACGGGCCGTCCCGGCCGACCTGCCGCCCCAGGAGTTCCCCCACTGGGTGCTCGTCGACATCGATCCCCGGATCGGCGAGATCGCCGAGGGCGCGCTGGGCGAGGGGGACCACCGGGGCTTCTTCGCCGGGGACCCGGAGCCGGCCGGCGGCCGCTCCGGGACCGACGGCCCGTGCCCGCCGGGGGACGACGGGCTGGTGCACCGCTGCGTGTTCCTCCTCTACGCGACGGACCTGGAGCGCTTCCCCCTGGACGGCACCTTCTCCGCCGCCGACGTCCTGGAGGCGATCGACCGCCACGTCCTGGGCGAGGCGTCGTTCACCGGCCACTACGCCCTCGACCCGTCGCCCGCCTGAACCGTCCGGCCCACGGCAGCGGCGCCCCCGCCGCCACGGCCGACCGCCCATGGGAAACCACTCCCGGCACCCCGGGACCCGACCAGACAGGGCAGCGGATGTACCTGGTGAACACCCGGCTCACCGCCGGGGTGGAACCGCTCTCCCGCACCAGGCTGCGGGAACTGCTGCTGGAGGCGGCCGATACGGCCGACGGCCTCCAGCACGTGTACGTGCAGACGGACCCGGCCGGCGCCGACGTCACGCTCTTCCTGCTCGCCACCAGCCTCGCCGCGGCGGAGGGGTCCGCGCTGCGCCTCCACACCGCGCTGCTGACCAGCCGCGCGGAACTGCGCGGCTGGGTGCTGGTCCGCAGCGGCGCCGACCTGGTCGCCGCGCTCGCCGGGCCCGCCCTGCTGAGCGGAGCCGGCCCGGATGGCAAGGCCTTGCCAGGGCAGGAGCCTGACAGCGCGGAGTGCTGACACGCGAACTCCCCGTCACAGATGCTTGGTGTCACGGGGGAAGACCGGCACGGCGCCGGAACTTCCACAAGCCAAATGCGAGCACGTCAGAGAATTCACGTCACCACACAGGGGGAATTGCTCTCATGAACACCATTCGCCGTACCGCCGGTCTCCTCTTCGTCGCCCTCGGCCTCACCCTCGGCTCCGCCGCCTGGGCCGGCCAGGATTCCCAGTCCGCGAATTCCGCCGTGGCCGCGCCGCCCGTCGCGATCGCCGACGACGCGACCTGGGGCTGATGCGACCGGGCTGATGCGAACAATTCAGGAGCGGCCGGCCAGCCAGCCTTCCTGAGCCGCGCGGAGTCCGGCCTGAAAACGGCTGACGGCGCCGAGGCGGGTGGACAGTTCGGCGGTGATCCGCCGGCAGGTGCGGACCGAGACGCCCAGTTTGCGGGCCACCACTTCGTCCGTGTGTCCTTCACCCAGCAGCCGCAGGACCTCGCGCTCCTGGCCGGTCAGACCGTCGTCCGTCCTCTCCGGCCTCTCCCCCCAGGGGGTGGCGATGTCCCAGATGTATTCGAAGAGTGCGTACAGGGCGGCGGTCGCTCCGCTGCCCCGCAGGAGCATCGCGCCGCTGTTGACCTCCTCGGGGTCCAGCGGCACGAGCGCCAGCTCGCGGTCGACGATCATCATCCGGATCGGCAGCGCCGGGCGGGTGCGCACCTCGCAGCCGAGGTCCGCGAGCCACCGGATGTGGGCGGAGGTGGCGGTGTTGTTCTGCATGCTGTCCAGGTAGACGGTCCGCATCCGGACACCGCGCCCCAGGAGTTCCTGGTTGACCGGCCGGCTGGCCTTGATCCCTTCCGGGCTGATGGAACCGCTGGGGACGAGACTGACGAGCTCGTGCCGGGCCGACCGGGTGAGGGACTCGATCTTGGCCCGGACCTCGTCGAGCCCGATCAGCTGCTCCGTTCCGCCGCTCCGCTGCGAGGTGCGCAGCTCTCCGTAGTCCTGGACCATGCGCGCCACGGCGATGCGGCTGGCCTGCAGTTCCCGCTGGCGTTCGAAGAGCTCCGCCTCGCGGGCTTCGATGATCGCCGCGAAGGCGACCTCCGGACTGACCGCGCGGGCCGCTCCCCGCACGTCGGAGGACGGTCTCAGCAGCGAGAGCCGGGCCAATGCGTCCATGGCGGTGCGGACCCGCTCCTCCGGCCAGCCCAGCCGCTCGGTGAGCTGCTTCACTTCGGCCTGCGGGTACTCGAACATCGCCCGGTACACGGCGAGCGCGTCCATGTCCAGACCAAGAGACTCCAGCATCGACTCCCCCATCTCCTGACGCCCCCGCCCTGTGCCGGGGGCAGCCGGCGTGATCGCGATCCGGTCGGGGGCCACCCCTGCCGTCGGGTCCTGTTCCCGTTCTGCGCGACGCGCGGCGGGATGCCCGCCGGGCTGGAGCGCAGGGCCGTGGGATGCTACGGCTTCGCCGGCCGGAACGACCGCTGCGGGTGGGCCGCGGGACACCTGCGGCTCTCAGGAAGACGGACGGCGGCGAACGCGCGGCCCCGAGCGAGGTGATCGCGGGACCGGCGCGTGGAAAACGGGAGGCGGGCCGACGATTGGCCGGCCGGCTCACCCGTGGGGGGCACTGCCCCCGAGAACGGCGCTAGAAGATGCAGGCCACCGTGTGGTGATCCCCGTCGAAGGCACTCACACGCCCATCCCCTCGCACCGATCCTGCTGAACGTCCCCGGCACAGGGCGGCGCACCACACGCGCCGACCCCGACCGCACCTCAGCCCCCGCCGATTCAACAGATTGTCAATCTACACGAGCTGGCTCAACACCGCTGGCCCCGGCCGTAATTCGATCCCCCATGAGACGAATGGTGCTAGCGTCATTGGCACCATGCTGCTGAGACTGGACACCACGGACAGCCGCCCCCTCCACGAACAGGTGGCGGGAGCGATCCGGCGTGCCATCGCCGAGGGCGAGTGCGCGCCGGGGGACCGGCTGCCCCCGGCCCGGGAGCTGTCCCGGGCGCTGGGCGTGAACGCGAACACCGTCCTGCGCGGCCTGCGCGCCCTGCGCGACGAGGGAGTGCTGGAGTTCCGGCGCGGCCGCGGGGTCACCGTCACCGAGGCCGCGGACCAGCGGTCCCGGTTGCTGGAGCGCGCACGGCAGTTGGCGGCGGACGCGGCACACCTCGGATACAGCAGGAACGATCTCATCGAGATGATCAGGGGGCTTTCGTGACCGACCGTACGAAGCGGAACGGCGCCCGGTGGGGGGCGGCGACATGGGTGGCCGGCGTAACGGCCGTCCTGGCCGCGCTTCCCGTCGCCGCGAGCGGCCGGCTGCCGGAGCGGCTCGCCACGCACTGGGGCGACGGCGGCTCCCCGGACGACTCGATGCCCTTGTGGGCGGCCGCCTCGTTCCCCGCGCTGATCTGGGCCGTTCTGGCACTCTCGGTCACCTTCGCCGGCCGGCGCGCCGGTGACGCCTCGGGGGCGTGGGTGGGCGCTTCGCTGCTCTCCGGAGGAGTCCTCCTGACCGGCGCGCAGGCCTCGATCGTGCGGGCCAACCTGGACCGGGCCGACTGGCGGCACGCGGGCCCGGTCGGCGTGGCAGTCGCGATCACGGCCGCCGCCACGGTGGCGGCGGCGGTGCTGGGCTGGCTGGCGGGCCGCCGGGCGGTACCCGCCGCCGCGCCGGTCCGGCCCGCTGCCGGTGACGTCATGGAGATCCCGCCGGGACAGCGCCGGGTCTGGCTCTCCCGCACGTCGAACCCCTGGCTCCACCTCACCGCGGCACTCATGGGACTGCCGGCCGCGGCCGCCGCCGTCGCGGCCGCGGCCGGCCTGACCGGCCCGCGGTGGGAGCTGATCGTCCCGTTCGCCGTCGCCTCGCTCGCGGTGCTCGCCTGCTCCTCGGTGCGGGCGCGCGTGACGGAGGCCGGACTGGAGGTGTCCTTCGGACCCCTGGGCCGGCCGGCCCGCCGCTGGGCTCCCGGGGACATCGTCTCGGCACGCGCGGAGACCCGCACCCCGGCGCAGGTCGGCGGCTGGGGGTACCGGCTCGGCGGACGGGGCACGACCGTCATGCTCCGGGCGGGCGAATGCCTGGTCATACACCCCCGCAAGGGCTCCGAGTTCGCCGTGAGCGTCGACGACGCCGAACGCGGCGCCGCCCTCCTCAACGCCCTCTGTGCCCAGCAGCGATCGAGCACATGAGCACGGGCGAGCGCCGTGACCGGGTCATCAGACAGCCCACAGCCTGTGGAAACCGCCCCGTCCTGCCGCGCCGTTCCCCCGGTTCCGGCGCCGCCCAGATCAACGACGCCTACGCCAGCGTCCTCACCAGCGACGTCCGCT
>NZ_JZWV01000028.1 GCF_000966975.1 Streptomyces katrae
CCAGCGTCCTCACCAGCGACGTCCGCTACCGCTTCGTCATCGACACCGCCACCATCTGACCGACCTCCTCAGACGACGTCCAACGGGGGGACGGAACCCACACCGCGGGATCGGCCGGGGTCTGCTCGCCGGTCGTCAGGTTCTTGACCTCGTGGTTCCCGCCCTCCTCGAAGGGCGGGAACCAGACGAAGGGAATGCCCTTCCGGGACGCGTAGCGGAGCTGCTTGGCCACCTTGTCGGCCTGGTGGTAGAGCTCGACGTTCATGCCGCGCCGCCGCAGACCCGCCGCCGTGGTCTCGGCCGCGCGCCGGCGTTCGTCCGCCGGGATGACCACGAGGACCTGGCTCGGGCACTTGGGGCCGGTCTCCAGGAGCCCCTCCGCCAGGAGCTTGGCGAAGATCCGCGTCAGTCCGATGGACATGCCCACGCCGGGAAGGCCGCGCCGGATGAAGGAGCCGGTCAGGTTCTCGTAGCGGCCGCCCGAGCAGATGCTCCCGTAGTCCGGCCAGTCGGTGAACTTCCCCTCGTAGACGGTCCCCGTGTAGTAGTCGAGCCCGCGGGCGATCGAGAGGTCCGCGACGACGGCGCCCGCGGGCAGGTCGCCGAGGGAGTCCAGGACGTACCCCAGCTCGTCGAGTCCCTCGGCGAGGAGGTCCGAGGTGACCCCGAGGTCCCTGACGGCGTCGACGACGGCCGGGCCTTCACCGCGCAGCCGGGCGAGCGCCAGACAGGAGTCGACGGTCCGGGCGGGCAGGCCGAGTTCGCCGGACAGGAGCCTCGCGACGCCCTCCGGCCCCACCTTGTCCAGCTTGTCGACGGCCCGGATCACCGCCAGGGGATCCGCGATGCCCAGCCCCTCGTAGAACCCCTGCAGGACCTTCCGGTTGTTGATGCCGAGCGTCCACTCGGGCAGGTCCAGGGCGGTCATCACCTCGTGGATCATGCGCGGCAGCTCGGCGTCGAAGTGGAGCGGCAGCCGGTCGACGTTGATCACGTCGATGTCGCACTGGGTGAATTCACGGAACCGGCCGTCCTGGGCCCGTTCCCCGCGCCAAACGCGCTGCATCTGATAGCGCTTGAACGGGAAGACGAGCTCGTTGAAGTGCTGGGCCGTGTACCGCGCGAACGGCACGGTCAGATCGAAGTGCAGGCCGATGCGGGAATCGCTCGTGTCGTCCGCGTCCTCCTGGAGCCGGCGCAGCGCGTACACCTCGTTCGAGGTCTCGCCCTTGGCCGTGAGCACCGACAGGGGTTCCACGGAGGGGGTCTCGACCGAGCAGAACCCGTACCTCTCGAATCCCGACCGGATGACGTCGAGCCACCTCTGCTCGACCATGCGGATTTCCGGCAGCCATTCGGGAAATCCGCTCACCGGGAGAGGGCGGACCAGCTGCGAGTCGTTCATCGGGCGGTGTTCTCTCTTCCGGAGGGGACGCTGCGCCCGACCCTAACGACGGCCCGTTCCGGCGGCCACTCATTTCCCGGAGCGGCAGTCCGGGGCGGGGTCTACAACTTTCGTTGTACGGGGCCCGGCGGGCCTCTCAACCCTTCGTTTCAAGCCATTGCGGCACTCCGGTTCCGCGGGCAAACATGGCCATCGCCACAGCCCGTAACCGCAGAAACGGATGGCTAGGTGCACACGTCGCAGCACACCACAGCAATTGTTCCCCAGGCGCAGACAACCGAATTCGAAGAAGGCTGGCAGCGCACCGCAGTCGAGGAAATCACGGAACGGCTCACCGCCCCGGACTTTCCCTGTGTGTTCTCGCGGAACGCCTTTCGCAAGCAGCTCCTGAGGTTCGTCTTCGTGCCCGACGGCGGAAGCGGCGGCATCCGGCACCTGGCAGCGGCGCTCACGGAGTACGTCGAGGAGGCCGGGCGCTGGGACGGGCAGTTGGACACCGCGTATCCGCTGGTCGTGGTGTTCTCGCCGGAGGCCGTGGCCGGGGAGTCGGTCGAGGAGTACCACGCCTTCGGCTGGCACGTGCTGCAGGAGCTGCACCGCGTCGACCCCGCGCCCTGGCCGGCCGGGGTCGCCCGGCAGCCCGGTGACGAGGCGTGGTCCATGTGCTTCAACGGAATGCCGCTCTTCTGCAATATGAGCAACCCCGGGCACCGGATCCGCCGGAGCCGGAATCTCGGCCGGTCGTTCGTTCTCGTCATCAATCCCCGGGAGCGCTTCGACGTATTCGCCGGAGACACTCCGAGCGGCCGGAAGGTGCGCGCCAACATCCGCAACCGGATTCAGCGCTACGACGGCGTGCCGCATTCCCCGCAGCTGGGTTCCTACGGCATCGGCGCCCTCGAATGGCACCAGTACGGCCTGATCGAGGAGAACACCGGGCGGAGCGATGTCTGCCCCTTCTCACCCCGTATCGACGACGACACGCAGAGGACTTCCTGAGCCATGATCGACCTCATCGTCTCCCAGGGCCGGGTGGCCGACCGCAAGCCCCGGATGATCGAGGGCGCGGCCCGGATCGCCCGGGCCCTCGAACAGCGGTACGGGCTCGCCGGCCGCTGGATCGGGGAGCCGGCGCCTGCCGCCGACGACGACTGGAGCGAGAGCCTCCCGCAGGCCGAGGGGCAGCTGAACGCGCTCGGCCGCGCCGTCGGCGAGAGCATCCGGGCCGGCCACCGCACGGTCCTGGTCTCCAACACCTGCCCCGCGAGCATCGGCACGCTGCCGGTGGTGGCCCGTGAGCTGCCGGAGGCCGTGGTGCTCTACATCGACGGGCACGGAGACTTCAACACCCCCGCCACCAGCAGCGGCTACCTGGGCGGGATGGTGCTCTCCGCCGCGTGCGGCCTGTGGGAGAGCGGTCACGGAGGCGGGCTGCCCGTCTCGCAGGCGGTGCTGGTCGGCACCCGGGACATCGACGAGGGCGAGGCCGAGCTGATCGCGAAGGCAGGGGTACGGGTCATCCCGCCGGCCGAGACGACGGCGGAGAACATCCTCGACGCCATCGGCGACCGCCCCGTGTGGGTGCACATCGACTGGGACGTGCTCGAACCGGGCCACGTGCCCGCCGACTACACCGTCCCCGACGGGCTGCTCCCGGAGCAGATCCGGATGGTCTTCGAGACCATCCCGGCGGACCGGCTGCTCGGCGTCGAGCTGGCCGAGTTCGACGCCACCACGGACGAGGAGCAGAACGAGCGGGCGGTCGCCGTGGTCCTCGACATGGTCGCGCCCGTGTTCGAGAACGTCGCCGAGAACGTCCCCGGGAACCTCGTCGCGCGTGCCTTCGCCGGCCGGTAGGCCCGCTTCCCCTCCCCCCTCACCAGCCCGCCAAGGAGAGATCCCCCATGCCCCTGTACGACAGCATCCTCGACACCGTCGGCCGTACCCCGATCGTCCGGCTGAACCGGCTCGCCCCCGCGCACACCACGGTGTACGTGAAGGTGGAGGCCTTCAACCCCGGCGGCTCCGTGAAGGACCGGCTGGCGCTGTCCGTGGTCCTCGACGCCGAGGCACGGGGGGAGCTGAAGCCCGGTGACACGATCGTCGAGTGCACCTCCGGCAACGTCGGCATCGCCCTGGCGATGGTGGCCGCCGCGCGCGGCTACCACTTCGTCGCCGTCATGGGCGACACCTACTCGCTGGAGCGGCGCCAGCTCATCCGGGCGTACGGCGGCAAGGTGATCCTCTTCCCCGGTGCGCTCGGCAGCAGCGGCGGCAACCGGATCGCGGACGAACTGGCGGAGAAACACGGCTGGTTCCGGGCCCGCCAGTTCGACAACCCCGCCAACCCGGCCTACCACCGGGAGACCACGGCCTCGGAGATCCTCGCCGACTTCGCGGGCAAGCGGCTGGACTACTTCGTCACCGGGTTCGGCACCAGCGGCACCCTCACCGGCGTCGGGCAGATGCTGAAGACCGCCCGCCCCGGCGTCCGGATCGTCGCCACCGAACCGGAGAACGCCGCCATCCTGGGCAAGCAGGAGTGGAACGTCCACCGGATCCAGGGCTGGTCCCCGAACTTCGTGCCCAGCGTCCTCGACGACAGCGTCATCGACGAACTGGTGACCATCGACGAGACGGTGGGCCGGGACACCTCCCGCCGGCTGGCCGCGGAGGAGGGCATCTTCGCCGGTATCTCCGCCGGCGCCACCCTGGCCACCGCGCTGCGCATCGCGGAGACCGCCCCGGAGGGGTCGGTGCTGCTCGCCATGCTGCCGGACACCGGGGAGCGGTACCTGTCCACCTTCCTGATGGAGGGCGTCAACGAGGGCTCGGACGACGAGTGGCTCGCGTCCCTGGACTCCGGGAACTGACGTGAGCTGGGAATTCGTCCCCCCGGCCGCCCGCTTCGCCGCCCTGCCCGGCTCCTTCCCGCTGCTCCGCGGCGGGACCCTGAGCGGTGCGCGGGTCGCGTACGAGACGCTCGGGCGGCTGGCCCCCGAACGGGACAACGCGCTCCTGATCCTCACCGGCCTCTCCCCCGACAGCCATGTCGCCTCCCACCCCGGGGATCCGGCGCCCGGCTGGTGGGAGGCCATGGTGGGGCCGGGCAAGCCGGTCGACACCGACCGCTGGTACGTGATCTGCCTGAACGCGCTGGGCAGCTGCAAGGGCTCGACCGGGCCCGCCTCCCTCGACCCCGCCACGGGCGTCCCGTACGGGCCTCGGTTCCCGGAACTGTCGATGGAGGACATCGCCGACGCCGCCGCTCACACCGTGCGCGCCCTGGGCGTCGAGCGGCTGGCCTGCGTCATCGGCACCTCCATGGGCGGGATGAGCTCCCTGTCGCTCCTGGCCCGGCATCCGGGTCTGGTCCGCGCCCACCTGAACATCTGCGGGTCGGCGAGCTCGCTGCCGTTCGCGACGGCGATCCGCTCGCTCCAGCGGGAGGCGATCCGTTTCGACCCGCGGTGGAACGGCGGCCGCTACGCCGGTCCCGACACGGAGGACCATCCGCACCGCGGCATGCTCACGGCACGCAAGCTGGGCATGACGACCTACCGCTCGGCCCGCGAATGGGAGCGCCGGTTCGGCCGCGACCGCATCCCGGAGGAGCGCCGGGCGCGGGACGAGCCCTTCGGCCCCGAGTTCGAGGTCGAGGCGTACCTCGAAAGCCACGCCCGGAAGTTCTCGGGCCGCTTCGACCCCAACAGCTACCTCCATCTCAGCCGGTGCATGGACCGCTTCGACCTGGGCGAGTCCTGCGGCTCCTCGACCGCCGAGGCCCTGGCCGGGATCCGGCTGGAGAAGGCCCTGGTCATCGGTGTGGAGACCGACATCCTCTTCCCGCTCGGACAGCAGCGGGAGATCGCCGACGGCCTCGGCGCCGGCGGTACGGACACCGAGTTCCTGGCCCTGGAGTCGGACGAGGGCCACGACGCCTTCCTCGTCGACATCGGCCGCTTCGGCCCGCCCGTCACGAAGTTCCTCAGCTCGCTCTGGCCCTCCGGAGGTTCGACATGTCCCCCCACCCCCACCCCTTCCGGCTGGCGCTGGTCACCGGCGCGAACCGCGGCATCGGTTTCGAGACGGCGCGCAGGCTCGCCGCCGAGGGCGTCCGCGTCCTCCTCTCCGGCCGTGACCGCGCGGCGGTAGCCGCGGCGGCCGGGGAGCTGCGCGACGCGGGGCTCCCGGTGGAGCCGCTGGTCCTCGACGTGACCGACGGCGACGGCGTCCTGGCCGCCGCCGCCGAGGTCGAGCGGTCGTACGGCCGGCTCGACATCCTGGTCAACAACGCCGCGATCCGCGTCGAGGAGTACGGCAGGAAGCCCTCGGAGCAGCCCCTCGAACAGTGGCGCCGGACCTTCGACACCAACCTGTTCGCCGTCGTCGAGGTGACCCGGGCCTTCCTGCCGCTGCTGCGGCGCTCGCCGGCCGGCCGCATCGTCAACCTGTCCAGCCTGCTGGGCTCCGTCGGCACGCACGGCGATCCCGCCTCGTACGCCTACAGCGACATGTTCAAGTCGCTGCCCGCCTACAGCGCGTCGAAGAGCGCCCTCAATTCCTGGACGGTGCACCTCGCCTACGAACTGCGCGACACCCCGGTCAAGGTGAACGCCGTGCACCCCGGCTACACCCGGACCGGCCTCAACGACGGCGAGGGCGACCTCTCCGTCCAGGACGGCGCGCGGACGGGCGTGGCGATGGCGCTGCTCGGCGACGACGGCCCCACCGGCACGTACACGCACCGCGGCGAAACCGTCCCCTGGTAATCCCGGTACATCACATGGAGCACATCTATGGGCAACCACGTGGCCCTGGCCACCGACATGACCAGCCTTCCGATCGACTACGACATGCCGCTGCTGCTGGAGGCGTGCAAGGAGGCCGGAGTACGGGCCGAGATATGCAGCTGGGAGGATCCCGACATCGACTGGGGGGCCTTCGACGCCGTGCTGCTGCGGTCCCCGTGGAGTTACGTGGAGCAGCTGCCGCGCTTCCTGCGGTGGTGCGAGCGCGTCACCTCCGTGACGCACCTGCTCAACCCGCTGCCGGTGGTGCGCTGGAACCTCGACAAGAGCTACCTGGGCGATCTGGACGCGGCGGGGGTGCCCGTCGTGCCGAGCAGTTTCGTGGCCCCGGAGGCCGAGCCGGCCGACGCCCTGCGGGCCTTCCTCGAACGGTATCCCGACGCCGCCGAGTTCGTGGTGAAGCCGACCGTCGGCGCCTACTCGCGGGACGTGCAGCGGTTCTCCCGCGCGCAGGAGCCCGATGCGACCCGGCACATCGCCAAGCTGCTCGAACAGGGCTGCGACGCACTGATCCAGCCGTACATGGACGCCATCGACCGTGACGGCGAGACCGACCTGATCTATTTCGACGGCGAGTACAGCCACGCCATCCGCAAGCGGGCGCTGCTGCTGCCCGACGGCACGGTGGACGTACCCACGCAGGACGCCCGTACCGCGCGGGACGCCGCCCCGGACGAACGGGCGGTCGCCTCGGCGGCGCTGAAGGCGGTCGTGGCACGGCTGGACCTGGAACGGCCGCTGCTCTACGGCCGTGTCGACCTCATCCGCGACGGCGAGGGCAGGCCCGTCCTGCTCGAACTCGAAGTGTGCGAGCCGTCGCTGAGCATGCCCTTCGCCGAGGGCTCCGCCCACCGGTTCGCGCGGGCCATCGCCGCACGGCTGGAAGACATCTCCCGAACCCGCAAGAACGGATGACGACCATGACAACGGCACAGACGACACAAGAGACCTCGACGGCGCCGGCTCCGGCCGGCGGGTCCGCCCCGGCGGCCGCGGCCGCCGCCCCGGTCGGGGTGCGCGGAACCCTCTACGCCGCCCTCGGCGTGCTCAGCTTCTCGTTCAGCTTCCCCGGCACGGTGTGGGCCCTCGACGGGTTCGGCCCGTGGAGCGCCATCGGGGTACGCGGTGTGCTGGCCGCCCTGATCGCGGGCACGGCGCTGCTGGTGACGCGGGCCCCGCTGCCGGCCCGCGGCGACTGGCCCGCGCTCGCCGTGGTGGCGGGCGGCTGCGCGATCGGGTTCCCGCTGCTCACCACCCTGGCCCTGCAGACCTCGTCGACGGCGAACTCGGCGATCGTCATCGGGGCGCTGCCGATGGCGACCGCGGCGTTCTCCGCGGTCCTCACCCGGCGCCGGCCCTCGAAGGTGTTCCGGGCCGCGGCGCTGACCGGCGGGGCGACCGTGATCGCGTTCACCCTCTCGCAGAGCCACGGCAGGCCCACGGTCGCCGAGCTCTACCTCTTCGGCGCCCTCGTCGTCTGCGCGGCCGGCTACGCCTTCGGCGGGCGGCTCTCCGCCCGGATGCCCGGCTGGCGGGTCATCGCCTGGGGCGTGGTGCTGGCCGCTCCGGTCAACATCGCCGTGTCCCTGTGGGCGCTGCCGCACGAACCGGTGCACCTGACGTCGAAGGCCCTGATCGGCATGGCGTACATCGCGGCCGTCTCCCAGTTCGGCGGGTTCGTGGTCTGGTACAAGGGCATGGGGCTCATCGGTGTGGCCCGGGCGAGCCAACTGCAGCTCGCGCAGCCGCTGTTGACCCTGCTGTGGGCCGTACTGCTGATGGGCGAGACGATCGGTGCGGCCGTGCCGCTGACCGCGTGCATCGTCCTGGCCTGCATCGTCGTGACCCAACGGGCCAGGACCTCCTGAGCGGACGGGGCCACCGTCCCGGCCTGTCCATGACAACGAAATACATCGGTCCGGCGACCCAAAACCACGAAATCCGTGGCAGCGGGGGCGCCGGAACGATGCATTCTCACTCTTCGGACGCCCGTTTCCCTCGGATCTCCAGGGTGTTAGTTTCTCCGCGTTCACGCAGCGGGGCCGACCACGGGGCCCGCCGCGGTCCCGGGGGAAGGTGAGCGAGAGTTGAGTCGTCAGGCAGCCGCGCAGCAACTCCGTACCGCCGCGCCCGCGGTCATCGAGGCGTACCGGGCGGAACTCCTGCGCCTCGGCAGCCCCCTGGCGACCCGTGAAGACGCCTGGCAGCAGTGCCGTTACCAGGCGCGGAACATCGTGGCCGAGTGCGCGCAGTCGCTGGAGACGGGCCGGCCGGCGGAGGTCACGGGGGTCGGCGAGTACTCCCGGCTCCTCGGGGCGCACCGCGTCACCCAGCGGATCCCGGTGTCCGAGTCGGTGCGGGCCGCGGAGGTGCTCTGGGAGGCCATGCGGGAGGCGGTCGCGCGGGCGGCGGACCTGGTGCCGGCCGAACAGCGGCACTCGTTGCAGCAGGAGATCAGCACCACGTTCCGTACGGTCACCGGCGCCCGGCTCTACCAGGGGATCCGCGGCTACGAGGAGGCGGCGCGGCCCGAGGCCCCCGCCGAACGCCCGCAGGGGCCGTCGGGGCTGAGGGAGCAGGCGGAACTGGAGCCGCAGGCCCTGGAGGGCCCTGGAGGTGCTGACCCTCCGCGAGCGGGAGATCCTGGAGGCGGTGCGCGAGGGGCTGACGAACCGGCAGATCAGCCGGCGCTTCGAGATCACCGAGGCGACCGTCAAACGGCACCTGCACAACGCGTACCGCAAGCTGGGCATCAGCTCCCGCGTGCAGGCGCTGAACAAGATGTTCCCGGAAAACAGGTGACCGCGCCGCTGGAGCGGCGCGGTCGGTGATCGTGGCGGGCGGTTCCGGCTTCGACTCCGGACCGGGTCAGGGGCGGGCCGGGGGGTTCAGCCCAGGAGCCCCGGGAGGGCCAGGCCGGCCAGCGCGGTCAGGTTCGCGGCGTACTGGGTGACCATGAACGCCCGGTAGGCGCCGCGGCGTTCCGCGCGGCCGTCGTGCTCCCGACGGGCGCCGCGCAGCACGCGGACGACCACCCAGACCGACCCCAGGGCCACCGGCACCGCCACCGTGAGGGCGGGCTCCGCCCACAGCAGCGCCAGCGCCGGTGCGGCCGCGCCGACGGTGAGGGCGCCGGCCACGGCCAGGGCCCGCGCGGCGGCCGGGCCGCGGACGACGGCGACGGTACGGCGGCCGCCGGCCGCGTCACCGCTGACGTCACCGAGGTCCTTGGTGACGGCGCCGACCAGGGCCATCCACGCCGACATCACCCCGGCGACCAGCGCACCCGTCGCGGTCCACGCGCCGCCGGAGGCCGCGACCCCGGCCCCGTACGCGGTGGCGC
>NZ_JZWV01000223.1 GCF_000966975.1 Streptomyces katrae
ACCGTGACCTGCTCGCCCTCGAAGCACCGCCTCGGCTCCACCTCCGCCCGGGCCGTCAGCCCGTCCGGGCGTTGGCCGCCCGGCAGGGCGAGGGCGAGCAGGACCAGGGGGGCGGCTGCCAGGGCGAGGACCCAGGGGCGTCCGGTGACGAGCGCGGCGGCCAGGGCGACGACAGCCAGCGTGCCCAGCCGCAGCGCGCGTTCGCCGGGACGCCGGCCGGGCGGGGGCGGGGGCGGAGG
>NZ_JZWV01000232.1 GCF_000966975.1 Streptomyces katrae
TTGCGGCGCGTGACGGAGTGGCGGTGAGTGGTAGAGGGCACC
Organism: Streptomyces katrae; assembly: GCF_000966975.1. GTDB lineage: Bacteria > Actinomycetota > Actinomycetes > Streptomycetales > Streptomycetaceae > Streptomyces > Streptomyces katrae. The sequence continues at coordinate 43 of NZ_JZWV01000232.1, forward strand.
CCGCCCCGGGCCGACTTCGGCCACACCTCACTCTCATCACCGAACAGGAGCGAGCCGTTGTACCGCATGACCCGCTATTCCGTTCCCGCCGCCCTCTGTCTGACCCTGCTCACCGCCTCGCCGGGTATCGCGGCAGTAGCCCGCGGTCCCGAAGAACCGCCCGCCAGCGTCACCGGACAGGCCGTCCCCGGCAGTGACGCGCTGCTCGCACAAGTTCAGTCGCTCGGCGCTGCCGCCGGGATGCTGGAGCCCGTCACGGATCTGCTCTCGGCGGTGCTGAAGTCGCCGGACGGGAAGGTGTCGGCGGCCGAACTGGCCGCAGTGAAGGCGAAGATCGAGCCTGCGTTCGCCGACCTGAAGAAGGCCGTCCCGGCCGCACAGGCTCCGGCGAAGCCCGTCGTCAACACCCCGGCGAAGCCTGCGGACCCGCCGGCCGAGCCGGCCGACCCGGTCGCGAAGCCGGGCGACCCGGTGGTCAAGCCGCCGGTCGCAGAGCCCGCGAAGCCGGCCGACCCCGTGGCGAAGCCTCCCGTCGCGGAGCCCGCGAAGCCGGCCGACCCCGTGGCCCAGCCTCCCGTCGCCCAGCCGCCGGCCGACCCGGCGGCGAAGCCCCCGGTTGCCGAGCCCGTGAAGCCGGCCGACCCCGTGGCGAAGCCCCCCGTCGCCCAGCCGCCGGTGGCGCAGCCTCCGGCCGCGAAGCCCCCGGTTGCCGAGCCCGTGAAGCCGGCTGAGCCGGTGGCGGAGCCTCCGGCCGTCGTGCCCGCGAAGCCGCCCACCGTGCTTCCGGCCGTCACCCCCAAGTCCGCCCGTGTCGAGCAGGCTTCCGCCGCGATCGACAAGCTCAAGGGCTCCGTCGACGGCCTGCTGGTGGTCGCCGAGAAGGGTGCCCCGGCGGCCGATGCCAAGGCCAAGGCCGGCATGGTCGTGACCGACCTGAGCGCCGCCCTGGTCGCCCTGCTCAACGCCCAGAAGGCCCCGACCGCCTGAGTGCGGGTTCGCACCGAGCCGTCTCCGGCGTCCTTCGGGCGCCGGAGACGGCTCGCGTCCGCCCTCTGCACCGCCGCGGGCAGGGGACCGTTGGGTGAGGGGAACTCGTCGCGGAGGCGCGGGGTCCGCAGGGGGTGGGGTGCAGGGCGGCATCCGCAGGCCACTGCATCCTTCGGCCTACCGCGTTCTCGGTCCTGTGGAGGACGATCCTGCGAGGGGGCCGCGAGAGAGTTGGTCCGTGCGGACAACCATCGGATACACCATCGAGAGCATCGGCTACGTCGTAGGAGCCCAGGGGCTCATCAGCTTCGGCTCACAGGCCTTCTTCGGAACGGAGTGGGGCTGGATGCACAAGGTCGTCGGCCTTCCGACCAGCGCCTACCTCGGAGTCTTCGCCGTGGGTCTGGTGCTCGTCGCGATCGGGGTGAGGACGCGGAAGGGGCCCGCTCGCCGGAAGGTCGCCTGACGGGCAAGGCTTTTCAGGCCCGATGACGTCCGGTCCCGTGCCGCAGCGGTCGGGGACCTGTGACCCCTCGTCCCCGAGGTGGCCCGGTGGCGGATCACACGGCGGTGAGGGAGGCCGCGCCGAAGGAGACGTCGAAGCGGTCGCACCAGATGGTGACGCTGCGGTAGTCGGCCAGGTTCACGTCTGCGGGGATCTGGTAGTTTTGGTCGCCCTTGTTGCCCTTGAGCCTGCCCAGGCTGACGTGCTTTCCGTCGTCGAAGACGGTCCAGCCGGCCACCCCTTCCTTGACCGGCGCGTCCGTGAGCCACACGCGCAGGTCCGGACCGTTGCTGGTGTCTAGGTCCTCCAGCCGCAACGTGCGCGAGCCGTCGGGGAGCCGGATCAGCGCCACGGTGCCCGTGGTGGTGTGCTCGTGGCTGATCAACGTGCCCCGGGCCAGGGTCTGCGGGCCTGTCGGAGCTCCCGGGGGCACCGCCGAGGACCCGGGTCCGGGTTGGGCGGCCTTTCCGGATGTGGTGGGGAGGGCCTCGCGGACGGTCGAGTCCTGCCACAGCTTCCACGGCTGGAACCAGTACACACCGAGGCCCAGTGCCAACACGGCCGCGGCCAGCAGCCCGGCCCACAGCCGTCCCCGTCGTTTCGTCTTCGCCACCGAAGTGCCCTTCCTCGCCGGTCCGTCGCCGGCCATTCAACGCGCCCCCGGCCGATGGCACCAGCTCTGACCTGGTGACGGAAGTCTTACGGGCGCCGCCCGCCCCCGCGTCCCTGACACCTGCCCCGGTACCCATACGGTTCCACGGCCGGGGGCGTCGCTGACGAGGCCGGCCCGGCACGGAATCCCGTGGCCCGAGAGCCGGAGGTTGCGTAGCGTGGCGGCCATGCCGATGCCCGTCCTGTACTGCCGTGATGCGTTCAACCCTCGACGCGTGGACGAACACTTCGCGCCGGAGGCCCGCGAGGTCCGCGCCTGTGGCGGGGCAGTGGCCTTGATCGACCACGACGCGCTGTTGCGGGGTGACGCGCGGGAGGCGGTCGCGCAGGTTCCGGCTGGGCTGGGACGTGCGTGGTACCGGGGCTGGATGATTCCCAGCGATCGATACGCCGCGTTGGCCGAGGCGCTGAACCGGCGCGGCACCGAGCTGGTCGTGACTCCGGAGCAGTACCGGAAGTCTCATGAACTGCCGGGCTGGTACGCGATGTTCGCCGAGGTCACGCCGGCGAGCGTCTGGCGTCCCACGGAGCCCGGTGGGATGGTGACCGCCGAGGATCTGGCAGCTCTCGCCGCGTCCCTGCCGTCAGGCGCGGGAATCGTGAAGGACTACGTCAAATCGCGCAAGCACGAGTGGGAGCAGGCGTGCTTCGTACCCGATCTCGCCGACGCCGTGGGGCTGACGCGGATCGTGCGGCGTTTCGTGGAGCTGCAGGAGGAGTTCCTGGCCGGCGGGATCGTTCTCCGCGCCTTCGAGGCGTTCTCACGGCTTGAGTCCGTCGCGGCTGAAGTGCGCGTCTGGTGGCTCGACGGTGAGCCCAGATGGCTGACGCCCCATCCGGACAGTCCGTTCGGGCGCGGACTGGTGCCCGACCTCGATCACGTCCGGCCGGCGGTGCGGCGCCTGGGATGCAGGTTCGTCACCACCGACGTGGCCCTTCGCACGGACGGGGTGTGGCGTGTCGTCGAGGTCGGTGACGGCCAGGTCAGTGATCTGCACCGGTCGAGCAGCCGAGCCGAACTGGCCGCGCTTCTGGTCGGTTCGTAGTACGTGCAGCGGGCGGGCCGTCCACGCTCAACGGCGGCGGCCGGCGCGGCGGCCTACGTGAACCAGTCCTCGACGGCGGCCCGTCCCGCGGTGCGGGCCAGGTCGGCGATGAGGGTGGGGTCGGCCGGGGCGGTGGAGGCTGCGGAGGCCGGCTCGGGGTGGGCGATCCACAGCGGGGTACCGCCGGGCTGGGCCATGACGACCAGGAAGCGCAGGTCGCCGCAGACCCACAGTGCGCCGATGCCATCGGTCATTCCGTACCAGACCGATTCGGGTACCCGGGCCACGTAGCTGCGGGCGGCACTTCCGTCCGGGGCCAGCAGCAGGATCCGGTGCCGTCCCGTCACGCCGGTGACCTCGAGCCGGCACGGCCAGACCTGCCACGGGTGTTCGCCGAGGAGCGCCATCCCCGCCTCGAAGGCCTTCCTGGCCTTGCCCGCCTCGGAGCTGACCATGGCGGCGAGGATGAAGGCGCCGCCCCCGGCCAGGAACAGCCACGGTTCGGGGCCGATCACCCACCAGAGGAACACGACGGCCGCGACGGCCGCCACCCAGGCGGCGGTCGACACCACGGACGCCTCGTGCAGCCGCGTGTCCGTGCGCCGGGCGGTGTTGACGTTGCGGGTCATCCCCCTGCTGCTCATGGCGTTGCGGGGCGAGACCTGGTACCCGAACCGGCGTGCCTGCATGGTGCCGCCCCCGCCCTCGTGCCGTGATGCACGGACGGGAACAGTGCAGCACCGGACGGCCCGGGGGGGCAATAGAGGCCGCCGCCTCGACATTCGGGTGGTGTCACATCTGACGCGGCCGCGCTGTCTCACTACGGAGACGAGTGAGAAAAGGGGTCGTGAGCATGAAGGTCATCATCGTGTGCGTATCCGTGTCGCACGGCAACACGCGGCGTGTCGCCGACAGCATCGGCCAGGTGCTGGGTGCGAGGGTCGTCTCTCCCGAGGAGGCCGATCCGACGGAGCTGAGCGGCGCCGACCTCGTGGGATTCGGCTCGGGCGTCTTCTACAGCAGGCTCCACCCCCGCCTGACCGACTTCGTCAAAGCACTGCCCAACGGGCGGGGCCGGGCGTTCGTGTTCGCCACCAGCGGGCTCCCCGAGGTACCGCCGGCCCCCTTCACCCGCCCCCTGGTCCGGCTTCTCGAAGGCAAGGGTTTCGAGGTGGAGGGGAGCTTCTCGTGCCGGGCCTTCGACACGTGGACGCCCTTCAAGCTGGTCGGCGGCATCAACAAGCGGCGGCCGAACGGCGAGGACCTGGCCGCCGCACAGGCCTTCGCCGAACGGCTGCGGGACGGGCGAGGGCCGGCGTCCTGACGCACGCCGCCCCGGGAGAACTCACCCCGCCTCTCGACAGCAGCCGTCCCAGCGCACCCGGCGGGAACACCCCGGCCGGCCACCGCACCACCCTCGTGGGGACCGGCGGCTGCCGGGGCGCCCAGGGCCGGGCAACCCCGTACCCGGCCAAGGTCGCCTACCGGATCGGCCTCCTCAGGGTCGGACCGCCGAACCAACGGCCGGCCGCCTGCTCGAACGCCTCGCGGTCAGGGTGACGGTCACCCGCCCAGGCGACCACGCCGTCGGGCCGCACCAGTACGGCGCCCAAACCGAGGTCGTCCCTCGCCGTCCCGGCCGCGTACCGGATCCGGTCCTCCCAGCCGGCTGCGGAAGCGCGCAGACGTCGGTCGGTGCTGAAATCGAGCAGGACGCCCCGCCCGTTCTCCATGAGGTCGCCCAGGCGGGTGCCGTCCTCGAAACGGAAGTCGGGGGCGCTGCGGCCGACGAGCGGATGCTCGCTGCCGAGGTCGTACCGTATCCACGCCCCTGACAGCCTCTTTAACACGTAGGTCGCTCCGTCGCGGGTCGCGATGAGATCGCGAACCACCGCCTGGATCGCCTGGGCGTGCGGTTCCGGCTTCATGGTGGCCACCTGGGCGCGCGTCCAGTCGAGCACCGCCGCGCCGATCGGGTGGCGCTCGTCGGCGTAGGTGTCGAGGAGCCCGTCCGGCGCGTACCCGCGCACGGTCGCCGCGAGCTTCCACCCCAGGTTCACGGCGTCGCCGAGGCCGGTGTTCAGCCCCTGGCCGCCGAGGGGGGAGTGGATGTGGGCGGCGTCGCCCGCGAGCAGGACGCGTCCCCGCCGGTAGGCCGTCGTCTGCATCGCCCGGTCGGTGAAGCTCGAGGCGAGGTGGACCTCGCCGATCGTGACGTCGATGCCGGACACGCGGCGCAGAACCGCCTGGAGGTGCTCGCGGGTCGGCGGCTGCGAACGGTCGAACGCACCGCCGTCGAAGTCCATCATGGCGATGTGCCCGTCGTTGGGCACCCGGAGGTACATGCCCTCCTGCGTCAGGTGGAACCCCGGGCGCAGACGTTCGGGGTCCGCGAGAGTGGCTTGCATGGTGTAGCCGGTGAACTGCGGCTCGGTGCCGACGAATTCGAAGCCCGCGAGCCTGCGCACCGTACTGCGTCCGCCGTCGCAGCCGACCAGCCAGCGTGCCTCGTAGGCGTCCGCGCCGGCTCGTGCGACCACGCTCTCCCCGTTCTGGGAGACGGCCGTGACCCTCACTCCGCGCCTGATCTCCACTCCGAGCTTGGACGCGTGCCCGGACAGCACCGTCTCGACGGTGTCGAGGTCCGTCACCATCGCTTCGGGCGCCGGTCCGGGAAGCCGGAAGGGGAGGGCCGCGACGTCGACCTGGTCCCCGTCGAGCATGATGCCGGCGAAGTGGCCGACGAACCTGGGCCCTGTCGGCGCACCCGCCTCGGGCGCCGCGCCGAACACCTCTCGAACGCCCGACGACGCCGCGAGCAGTGGCTCCAGCAGTCCGCGCCGGTAGAACGCCTCCACGGACGCGCCGCTCAGCCCGCGCCTTCCGAGCGGGGCCGAACGTAAGGGGGAGCCGAGCCCCGACTCCCGTTCGAGCACCAGTACGGAACAGCCCGCGAGGCCAAGCTCGCAGGCCAGGGCCAGACCCACCGGACCGGCCCCCACGATCACCACGTCATGCACGAAAGATCCCCTCCTGGAACTCCAGGCCGGACGGGTGTCCGGCCTGACCCCTCCAACGGTGGCAGCCCCCACCGACATCGCACCGGCAAGCCACCGACAGACCACCGGCACCCCGGCCCAGCGGCTCAGGCCGCCCGGCGCGCCGGTGGCAACACGGAGTTCACAGCGGTGCGCGCCCGGGGTAACAACCGCTTCCTAGCGTGACCGGCCGACGAGGCTACGAACGGGCAGCTGGAGGCGGCGAGATGAGCACCACCGAGTCACGACAGGCCGTACCGGGCACGGCGGACACCGCTGCCGGTCAGGCCGTCAGGGAGACACTGGAGGACTACACCCTCCGCTTCGCGCCGCGCAGTTACCGCCGCTGGACCCCCATGGTCGTGGCCACCACCGCCCTCGGCGGTATCGCGTACATGGCCGACTTCTCCATCGGCGCCGGCATCGGCCTGGCCCACGGCACCGGCAACGCCCTCCTGGCCATCGCCGTCGCCGCGGTCGTCATCTTCGTCACGGGCTTCCCCCTGGCCTACTACGGCGCCCGCTACAACATCGACCTCGACCTCATCACCCGCGGTTCCGGCTTCGGCTACTACGGCTCGGTCCTCACCAGTGCCATCTTCGCCAGCTTCACCTTCATCTTCTTCGCCCTCGAAGGCTCGATCATGGCCCAGGGGCTCGAACTCGGGCTCGGGCTGCCGCTGTGGCTGGGCTACGCCGTCTCCACGCTGATGGTGATCCCGCTGGTCGTCTACGGCATGAAGGCGCTCAGCAGGCTCCAGGTGTGGACCACCCCGCTCTGGCTGCTGCTGATGGTCGGTCCGCTGGTCTACCTCGTCGCCCACGACCCCGGCACGGTGGACCGTTTCCTGGCCTACGCCGGCACGGACGGCGACGGCGCCGTCGACACCGCCTCCGTGATGCTCGGAGCGGGTGTGTGCCTGTCCCTGATCGCGCAGATCTGCGAGCAGATCGACTACTTGCGCTTCATGCCGCCCAGGACGGAGGCGAACAAGCGCGCCTGGTGGACCGCCGTGGTCATGGCCGGACCCGGGTGGGTGGTGCTCGGCGCGCTCAAGCAGGCCATCGGCGTCTTCCTCGCCGTCTACGTCATCGCCGAGGCCTGACCGGCCGCCGCGCCCGAGCCCATCCGGCAGTTCCGGGGCGCGTTCGACGCGATGATGCCGTCCTGGGCGGTCATCCCGCTGGCCGTGGTCCTGGTGGTCATCAGCCAGATCAAGATCAACGTGACGAACGCGTACTCCGGCTCACTGGCCTGGACGAACTCCTTCACCCGCGTCACCCGGCACTACCCCGGCCGCATGGTCTTCGTCCTGGTCAATCTCGCCTTCGCGCTCGTCCTGATGGAAGCCGACATGTTCAGCTTCCTCGGCGGTCTGCTCGGCTTCTACTCGAACTGCGCGATCGCCTGGGTGGTCACCGTCGCCACCGACATCGGCATCAACAAATACGTGCTGAAGCTGTCCCCGCTCCGGCCGGAGTTCCGCCGGGGCATGC
>NZ_JZWV01000233.1 GCF_000966975.1 Streptomyces katrae
GGCATGCTGCACGCGGTGAACCCGGTGGGCGTCGTCGCCTTCGTGGCCGCCTCCGGGCTGTCGATCGCCATGTACTTCGGCCTCTTCGGCGAAGGCCTCCAGCCCTACTCCCCCGTGGCCGCGGCCGTCATCGCCTTCGTCCTCACCCCCCTCACGGCCGTGGTCACCCAGGGCCGCTACTACCTGCGCCGCACCGACGACGGCATCGACGAGCCCCTGCTGGACGGCGACGGCAATCCGAGCGCCGTCACCTTCGACTGCCACGTCTGCCACCAGCCCTACGAGCGCCCCGACCTCGCGGCCTGCGTCGCCCACGAGGCGGTCGTCTGCTCGCTGTGTCTGAGCACCGACAAGAGCGGCGAGCACGTCCTGCCGGCCGTCGCGTAGGCCGGGCGCGCCGGGCTCAGCGGCGGGCGGCCCCGGCGTGCGTCCTCGCCGCGTCCACGGCTGCCTCGCCCGCGGCGAGGATGCGGTACAGGACGGGGACCGGGATCGCCGGGTTGGTGACCGCCGTGCGTGCCGTGTCGCGGTCGTGCAGCAGCCCGGACAGGACGCGGGCCGGCAGCCGGGGGCTGCGCATCGCGCTCGCGCGGACGTGGACCGCCGGGTCGTTCAGCAGCCGTACCGCATCGGCCGGGGACAGCCGGGGGTCCTCGGCGGCGCGCCGGCGCACCTCGGGTTCCGGGTCGCGGGCGAGGCGTGCGACGTCGGCGGGGGTGGACTCCGGGTCGTCCAGGGCCAGGCGGCGCATCCGTCCGTCGGGGTCGGCGGCGTGGCGCAGCAGGCCCGTACGGGGGAAGTTGGGGTGGCTGCGGGGACGGTCGGGGTGGCTGAAGCTGCCGTCCCACCAGCGCCAGACCTCCAGCAGCATCTCGGCCGGCGCGTCCTCGCACGATTCGGCCAGGAACAGCCGGACCGTCCGGTCCTCGTCCCGCGCCAGGCGCTCCACGACATCAGGGGGAAGACGCCGGGCCCGGGCCACGCTGCGGCGGACGAGCGGATGGGACGACGCGGCGAGGCGGCGCATCGCGTCGGCGTCCCCGTGCAGCCGCTCGACCCAGGGCAGCGTGTACGACATCGTTTCCGGGTCGAACGTGTGGCGCACGGCGGCACGCTGCCGCTCGGTGAGGTCGGGCCGCAGGGCCACCGCCGAGCGGACGGCGTCGTCCGGGTCCTGTGCCAGGACGGCGACGGCGTGGGCACCGAGCCGCGGGTTGGCGGCCAGCGCCCGGCGCGTGTCCGCGTCCCCGTCGCGGACCAGTTCCGCCTCGAGTTCCGGGGCGAGGCGGCACTGTTCGAGCGCGGGCCGGGGCTCGGGCAGCGCGGCGAAGACCTCGCGGGGCATGGGGGCGGCGGTGTGGTGGGCCAGCAGCGCGGGCGTGCGCACCGCGTCGTCGGTGTCGGCCAGCAGTCGCTCCCGCTGCGGCGCTCCGAGCTCCTCCCACCGGGCGCAGGCAGCCGCCCGCACCCGGGGATCGGCATCGGCCGCGAGGCCCGGGAGACGGTGGGCGGGGAGGCCGGGGAGAGCGGCGGCCGCGGCTCGGGAGGGTCCGGCGAGGAGGTCGTCGTACAGGTCCTCGGGGAGTTCGGCGCCCCAGACGGTGGCGCGCTCGGCCAACAGGACGCGCCGTCGGGGCGACGGCTCGGCCCGTACCAGGCGGATCCACTGGTCGGACGTGAGCTTGGGCCGGAAGGTGTCGGCGGGTGCCGACCGCACCTGCGGGTCGGGGTGGGCGACGGCGGCGTCGAGGACGGCGGGCCGGTCGCATCCGTGCAGGAAGCCCTGCTCCACGTCCAGCAGCCGGATCAGCAGCGCGTCCGGTGCGGCGGGATTGGACCCGATCCAGTCCGCCCAGTGCAGGGGCCACGCGGGCCGGCCGGGGACCGCTGCCCACGCTTCGGCGCGCTCGGCCTCCGTCTCGCGCCCGGCGGCCTCCGCCGCCTCCTCCAGCCGCTCCAGCAGCCGGTCGACGGCCGTCACGCGGGGCCCGTCCGCGTCGGGCACCTGCGCGAGGAGCACCTGCCCGTCGAGGGAGAGGGCCACGAACCCGGGGTCGCCGGTCAGCCCCGGTATGCCGGCGCCGGTGTGACGGACCCGGGTCCACAGGGCGTCGTTGCCGCCGATCCGGTGTCCGAGGACGGCCACCAGGAACTCCCCGTCGGCATCCGCGAGGCGGCGCCACCAGGCGGCGTCGAGGGTGGCCCGGACCGCGCCGTCGGGCGCCGCGGTTCCCCGCGCGACGCGCCAGCCGGCGTCGGGCGGGAACGGGCTGCCCGTGCACACGTCCTCGACGACGGTGAGTCCGGCGGACGTGAGCAATGCGTGGAGCTTCTGGGGTGTGTGCACCCGGCCATGATCTCCGCCGGGCCGCGGCGGGGTGGAACCGGGGCCCCTCGGCCGTGTCCCGACCGGTTGCGGGCACTCTCGCCGCGGACCCGTGCCCGGTGGCGGCGCGGCGTCAGCGGAAGCGGGCGGCGACCGTGTGGAAGGAACGCTTCGGCTCCCACTGCCCGGTTTCCGCGTAGCCTCGCCGCGTCCCGGTGGGGAAGGTCTTGGCCAGTGCGAAGCTGGCGATGTCCAGGTCGTGGCGGCGCTGCGGGGAGTAGGGCGAGTCGGGGGCGATGAAGTTGTAGACGAACGCACCGTGCAGGCGCTCGGCCGCGTACAGGTCCAGCAGTTCCCCTATCTCCTCGGCCTGTTCGCGTTCGTCGCGCACGTGACCGTCCTTGACCGTCGGGGGCTGCCGCTCCCAGTCCACCGCGTTGAAGCCCGCACCGCCCTGGTCCCTGGCACCGGTGAACGTGCAGCAGCCGAACTCGGTGACGACCACCGGCTTGCCGTGCCGGCGCAGGTCGCGCAGCCTGCCGGCGTAGCCGGCCCGGTTCTCGGCGTTCCGGTACAGGTTGACCCCCAGCACGTCGAAGCCGCGCCAGTCGACCTCCTCCCACTCACCCGAGCTGTAGGTGACCCGTCCCGCGAACAGCGGGCGTACGGTTTCCAGCGCCCGCCCCAGGAAGGCGTTCAGCCGCTCCTGGTAGCCGGCCGACTCGGGGCGCCCCAGGGCCCGGCCTCGTTCCACGTAGTCCTTGCCGGGGACCAGACCGGACATGAAGAGGGTCAGCTCCGTGCCGACCGACAGGCCCACTCCGGGATGCCGGCCGCGCAGCCGCTCGGCGGCGCGCGCCACCGATCCGAGGAAGGCGAGGGTCTGCTCGGCGTCCTGGTCGAACTGGCGCGGCTCGAACCAGACGAACAGGCCCTCCGCGGCCGCGAGGGAGGCGGCCTCCGTCAGCCGGTCGAGGTCGTGGCCGAGCAGCAGGACGGCGTTGCAGTGCAGCTGCCGCTTGATGGCGGCGATCTCCCGGCGCACGTACTCCGTCCGCCACAGGTCGCGGTCCGTGTCGAAGTTGACGCCCTTGTAGGTGAGGGAGGAGGCGCCGCGCGGCGGCGTCGCCGTCGCGGTGGACGTCGTACGGGCCTGGGCGGGGCCTGCGAGGCAGATGGCGGGCAGGGCCGCGGTGCCCGCCAGGAGAGTCCGGCGGGTGATCGGTGCTGGTGTCATGCCGTCAGCCTGCACGGGGCTCGGCCGGCGGGGCGTCAGCCGAAAGGCGCGCGGCCGTTCGACCGAAGTCGCTCTCGCGCGAGCCGGTGCGGTGGGTGGTGGGCGGGGCCGCCGTCCTGTCCTTCGGTCTCCGTGCGCTGCGGGGCCGGGGCGGGGTCCAGGGCCGCGGTGAGGCGGCGGCGCAGGAGCGGGCCGAGCCTGCGGTCGACCTGGCGGTTGAGTACGGCGGCCAGCAGCAGGGAGAAGAGGAGGCCGGCGGCGACCGACGGGAGCAGGCCGAGGGACGGGAGGGACTTGAGGGCGCCGCGGCTGACGGGTATGCCCACGCTCTGGTGGACCAGGTAGAAGGGGTAGGTCAGCGCGCCGGCGTGGACGAGGGCCGGCCAGGAGAGGTGGCGGAGCCGGCTGAGCGCGGCGAGGGCGAGCAGGACGAGGAAGCCGGTGAGTACGCTCGCGCTGACCACCCAGTTGGACGTGGGGTGCGTGGCCACCCGGGCGTCGAGGACGGTCAGGGTGTAGCACCAGGCGAAGCCGGTCAGGAGCCAGAGGAGCAGGTTGGGTCCGAAGCGGTGCATCAGGTAGCAGGCGATGCCCGCCACGAAGAGTCCCGCGTACTGGCTCAGCAGGAGTTCGTCCAGGACGGCGGAGTCCAGTTCGCGGCCGACGGACGCCAGGACCAGCCAGAGGAATCCGAAGGCCACGACGCGCAGATAGGTCAGGCCGATCAGCAGCAGGGCGCCCATGAGCAGGTAGAAGCGGGCTTCCACCCACAGCGTCCAGGCGACGCCGGCGGTGAAGTCCACGCCCAGCGGGCCGGGGATCATCGTCAGGTTGCCGAGGGTGGTGCGCAGGTCCGTGGGTGCCCCGGACCGCTGTCCGGCGAGCACGGTGACGGTGCCCATCGCGACGACGATCAGCACGACCGCCCAGTACAGCGGGAAGAGGCGGGCGATCCGGGAGACGGCGAACCGTGCCGGGGTGCGTCCCCAGCAGCTCATGCAGATGACGAAGCCGCTGATCAGGAAGAACGCCTCGACTCCGAGCCAGCCGTAGCCGCTGACGGCGTGGAGCAGCGGCGCGGCCTGCGGCAGGTCGTGGTGCTCGCCCCAGAAGCGGGGGGTCGGGGTGCCCAGGAAGTGGTAGGCCGCCACCGCGACGGCGGCGAGCAGCCGCAGTCCGTCGACCGCCGCCAGGCGCCCGCCCCCGTCCGGCGCGTCCGTGGCGCGCGCTCTCGCGGCCCGGGCGGGACGGAGCGTGCTGCGGGCGGCTTCGCGGAGTGCGGGCTCGGACATGGGAACTCCTGTGGCGGGGCGGCCGTCGGCAGAAGCCGCCGGTCGGGGAAGGAGACGGGCACACCGCCCCCGGCCGCCGGGCACCGGCGCGGGACGGGGGACGCGGCGTTCGGGGCGCGGGACGGGGCATGCGGTGGAGGGCGCGGCCAGGGTGTCCGGTGGTGTCGCGCGGGGCGCGGAAGGGGCGCCCTGCCCGCCTGCGCGCCGGTGGTCAGGCCGGGTTCGGCGTGTCGGAACCGCTCCCCCGGCGCAGGCGCAGGACCACGGCTGTCACGACGACGGCGCCGGCGGCTGCCAGGACCTTCTCGGTGCCCGCCCAGCCCGAGAAGTACAGCGTGGTGAGCAGGGGTGCCGCGGCGAAGGCGAGCGCGGCCGTGCTGCGGATCCCCGCGAAGGCCTGACGGCCCGCCAGGACGAGGGCGGCGGCGAGCGGGACGCCGAACCGCCAGGACACGACGAGCCCGATGCCGAGCGGGTCGGTCACGACCATGGCGGCCACCAGCAGGACGGCCCAGGCCACCAGGGCGAGCACGCCCGCCCCGCTCCGCACCCGGCGGGCCGGCCTCAGATCGGGCGGGCAGGCCAGCGGGAGGGCCGCGACCAGGACGGGCGCGAGCAGGAAGCCGACGAGGTCCCACCGCGGTTCGGGCGACAGGTGCCAGATCGGGAGGAGGAAGCTCATCGAACTGGCCGCGGCCCCGGCGACCGCGCACAGGACGGCGGCCACGTGGGACCGGCCGGCCAGGGCGACGACCGCCCCGACCAGGGTCAGCAGGTAGCCGCCGTTCATCAGGCTCACGAGCGGGGCCGCGCTGCCGGCGGTCCCCGCGATGCGCATGACGTACCAGTCACCGACGGTGCCGATGAGGTTGAAGGCGGCGTACGCGGCGGTCGTGGCCAGGGCGAAGGGGGCGGCGCCCGCGGAGAGCCGCCCGGCGGCCTGCGCGGAGCCGATGCCGAGGCGCAGCCGCAGGGCGTGCGCGACGACGTCGGCTGTCTCACGGAGGCGGGCGCCCGGCCCCGCCCCCTCGGTCGCCTCGCGGTAGGCCTCGCCGATCTCTTCGCCGAACGCGCGCCGGAAGCCCGGCGGGTACAGACGCAGCAGCAGGGGGTTCACGCGGTGGCCGCCTCGCCGCTGACACCCAGCCGCCGGGTCGCCTCGCGCGCGGTGGCCGCGATCCGCTCGGCCTCGGCGGCCAGGGCCGCACGCCCGGGCGGGGTCAGGGTGTAGGTGCGCCGCAGCCGGCTGTCGACGACCTCCTCACGGTGGACCTCGATCAGCCCCTGCTGCAACAGGCGCTCCAACGCGCCGTACAGCGTGCCGGTCCGCATCTTCACCCGCCCGCCCGAAATGGCCTCGACCTCGCGTGCGATCGCGTAGCCGTGACGGGGTTCGTCCGCGAGCGCGGTGAGGAGGAGCAGGGTCGGTTCCTGCATCGCACGATCACTCATGTGATCACTATATGTCAGTCACCGGCATATGTAGTCACGGGGCTGCTCTGCGGGGACACTCGGTGGTCGACGCCGCCATGCGTCGGCCCGCCCACGGCGGACGGGTAAAGGCGGAGTGGCCCGCACCGGATCCGGTGCGGGCCACTCCCCCCCTAGTCCGTCAAGGAGCGGATCGCCTGCCGCTCCAGGTCCAGGCAGCGGTCCACTCGCCGGGCGCACGCGTCGAAGAAGGCCCGGCGTTCGTCCGGGCCGGCGTCCGGGGAGGCGGCGTGGGCGAGTTGGGCCAGCTCCGACCACTGGCCGCCGGACTCCCTGAACAGCGCGGCGGCCTCCGCGCGGCCGGCGAGGTCGAGGAAGTCGGCGTACAGCGGCCGCGTCGCGCCCGGGGCCGTCCACTCCTCCTCCAGGCAGGCGTACAGCCGCCCGGTGCCCGCGCGGAAGGCCTCCGGCGTGCTGCCGAACCGGCGTTCCCAGCCGGCGGCGGTGCTGCCGTCGCGCAAGTCGGCGGCGAGCTTCTCCATCCCGCTGAAACCGAAGTTCACGTCGAACGCGTTACCCAGGACCGGCCCGGTGAAGTGCCTGACCGTGGAGGCGATCGCGCCCGCCACGTCCGGCTCCCCCTCGGGCGGCCCGGTGGGCACGATCAGCTGGTGGCGGCCCTTCCGGTGCGCGGTCCAGGCGGCGCCGAACTCCTCGCGGTCGATCCGGTAGGGGGTCTCGGCCCCGTCCTCGACGAGCAGGTCGTCGCCGTCGTACCCGGCGATGACGACGGTGTGCTGGTCGGTGCCGGTCAGCTCGGCGTCCGGGTCGGGGTCGTGCCAGGGCAGGGAGGAACGGTCGACCACGCAGAAGGCGGGCTGCCCGGCGTCGAGCGCGGCCCTGACCCGGCCCCAGCGGGGGTTCATGGCGCGGGTGGCCTCGTACGGAACCCCCAGGCGGCCGAGGGCGACCTGCACCCAGGGCTCGGGGTGGGCCTGGGCCACGATCGTGAGGATGGGCAGCCTGCCCTCGTACTCGAAGACGAAGTACATGAAGCCGACACCGCCGGCCAGGCCCGCCACGAGCTCCTCGTCGTGGACGCTGCCCAGGGCGTGCCGGATCAGCGAGGCCTCCCGGTGGCGTCCGGTGCCGAAATCTTCGTATGCGAGCACGGTCATGAGGCCACCCTAACCGCCGTAAGGGCAGCTCAGCGCAGCGCGAGGTGCTTCACCCCGGCGAGGTGGGCCCTGGCGGTGCGCGGGCCCGCACCCCGCTGGGAACGCGGGCCCGCGCGGTCGCGCCGCCGGTGCTACCAGGACGACTTGGTGACTCCCGGCAGGAGTCCGGCGTGCGCCTGCTCTCGCATCCGGACGCGCGACAGCCCGAATCTGCGCAGGTGTCCGCGGGGGCGGCCGTCCACGCTGTCGCGGTTCCGGACCCGGGTGGCGCTTGCGTCGCGGGGCTGCTTGCGCAGTTCGGCCAGGGCGGCGGCGCGTTCGGCATCCGTCGAGGACGGCCGCCGGAGGATCTCCTTCAGCTCGGCGCGCCTCCGGGCGTACCGCCCGACGATCGCCTTGCGCTTCTCGTTCTGCGCGATCTTGCTCTTCTTGGCCATCAGACCTTCACCCCCCTGGCCCGGATCCGGGCCACCGCGGCCTCGATACCGATGGCGTCGACGGTCTTGACCGCCTTCGCGCTCAGGGTGAGGCGGACATGGCGCCCTTCGCCGGGCAGCCAGTAGCGCTTGCTCTGGATGTTGGGGTCGAAGCGGCGGGACGTGCGCCGGTGCGAGTGGGAGACGTTGTTGCCGAAGCCCGGCTTGGCGCCGGTCAGCTGGCAGTGCGCGGACAAGGTGTTACCTGCCCCTCTCATGACGGAAGTGTCGGGAGTAGTTATTGGAAACGATTTCCATTGTCGTATAGTAGCGGCATGGCACGCAACGAGATGCGCCCGGTCATCAAGCTCCGCTCCACAGCGGGGACCGGCTACACGTACGTCACCCGCAAGAACCGGCGGAACGACCCGGACCGCCTGGTGCTGCGCAAGTTCGACCCGGTCGTCCGCCGGCACGTCGACTTCCGCCAAGAGCGCTGACTCCCGCCCGTCCCACCTCAAGGAGCCCGTCATGAAGCCTGGAATCCACCCCGCCTACGGCCCCGTCGTCTTCCGCGACAAGGCCGCAGACTTCGCCTTCCTCACCCGTTCGACCGCCACCAGCGACAAGCCGGTGAAATGGGAGGACGGCAACACCTACCCCGTCATCGACGTGGAGATCTCCTCGCAGAGCCACCCCTTCTACACCGGCACCGCCCGCGTCCTGGACACCGCCGGCCGCGTCGAGCGCTTCCAGCGCCGTTACGGGAGGACGGCGTGACCCTGCCCGTCGTCATCGTCGGCGGACTCCACTCCGACGCCCGCAAGGAAGTCGTGGAACGGCTGCTGCATACCGTCCCCGGCAGCATCACGCTCCACCACGACCTGGCCACGGCGGCACGGGGCACGGTCCTGCGCGTGGTGCGCGACGCCTCGGGCGAGCTGTCGCGGAGCGAGGCGCCCCTCGTCAACGACTGCGCCTGCTGCGCGCTGCGCGAGGACCTGGTACCCGAGCTGGGACGACTGGCCGACAGTGGCCTGGCCCGGCTGGCCGTCGTCGAACTGTGGGACTCGGTCGAGCCGAGGGCGATGGCCGAGGTCGTCGCCGCGCACGGCGCCGGCGCGTTCGACCTCACCGGCGTGATCACCGCCGTGGACCCCGCGCTCGTACTGCCGTACCTGGTCAACGGCGACGACCTGGCCGACGTGGGCCTCGCGGCGGCCGCCACGGACCAGCGCACCGTCGGCGACACCTGGGCCCGGCAGCTCGAGTACGCGCCCGTACTCGCCCTCGTCGACAGCGGGGAGGCCGATGAGGAGGACCGCGCCCTCCTCGCCCAACTCCACCCGACCGCCAGACGGGTGGACGCGGCGTCCGGCGAGCTGGCCGCACTGGCCTTCGCCGGCTTCGACGTGGAGGCGGCTGCCGGCGCCCAGCACCCGGCCTGCGCCCTGCTCCCGCAGGAGGCGGAGGAGGCGGGAGTCACCACGTTCGTCTGGCACCGCCGCCGGCCCTTCCATCCCGAGCGGCTCTACCAGGCCCTGGAAGACCTCTGCTGTGCGGCCGCGCGCAGCCGGGGCCGGTTCTGGCTCGCCGACCGCCCCGACACCCTGCTGGCCTGGGACGCCGCGGGCGGCGCGCTCTGCGTGGAGAACGCGGGGCCATGGCTGGCCTCCCTGCCGGACGCCGCCTGGGAACTGGTCCCGCCGATGCGGCGGGCCGCCGCCTCGCTCGACTGGCATCCCGACCACGGCGACTGCTGCCAGCACCTCGTCTTCACGTCCCCCGGCCTCGACCGCCACGGACTGGAACGGCTCCTCGAGTCCTGCCTCCTCACCGACGCCGAATACGCGGCGGGACCCGATGCCTGGAGGTCCCTGCCCGCCGCCTTCGACTCCCTCCTCGACCCCGTCTCGTAGACCCCGTACGACCCACCGCCCAAGGAGCACGCATGGCCCGCCGCCAGAACCCCCGCAAGCCGCTCAAGGACCGACCCAACCCGCTGGACGCGGCAGGAATCACCCGTATCGACTACAAGGACACCGACCTGCTGCGGAAGTTCGTCTCCGACCGCGGCAAGATCCGCAGCCGCCGCGTCACCCGCGTCACCGCCCAGCAG
>NZ_JZWV01000234.1 GCF_000966975.1 Streptomyces katrae
ACCGCCCAGCAGCAACGACAGCTCGCTTCGGCCGTCAAGAACGCCCGCGAGATGGCCCTGCTGCCGTACGGCACCCGGTAAGGCCCCCGGCCGGCGAGAGGCGCCCCGCGCGGTCCGGGGCGCCTCAGCGATGGGTCCGGCCGGCTCTAGCCGTAGATCTGCAGGCCCCAGCCGAAGGCGAAGTCCCAGTACGTGCAGCTGAAGCGCTTGCCGGTGGCCTGGCCCGCGGCCACACAGGCCTCCGGTGTCGAGTAGACCATCACGGAGCCGACCGTGGCCCTCGCCGGCTGCGCCGGCTCGGCCGCCTGGGCCGTCGCGACCGTGCCTCCCAGGACGAGCGCACTTCCCAAGGTGAGGCCTGTCATTGCACGGCGTGCGCGCATGGTGTTCCCCTCTCGTGGAGCCGGTGCTGTCGGGTGCGCGACCAGGGTCCCGAGGAACGGTCCAGGAACGACGGGGAACGGGTGGAACCCCGGTCGAGCACGGCTGGTGCGGCTCGTTCCTCCCGCAGCGCACCAGGTGATTCGATCGAGCGCGTGGTCGGATTTCGGCCAGCATCCGGGGACCGCGCCACGCAAGCTGAGCGCATGACAACACCGACCTACCAGCCGTCGCCCATCGCTCCCCCCGTTCTCCGGGAGCTCCGCGACCACGACGACGCCGGCGTCGTTCCCCGCCCTTACACGTACGACCCGGCTGGAGCCCCTTTGCGCTGCTGTCTGCGCCGTAGCCGCGCCGACGAACGGATCTCACTGGTGTCCTACGCTCCGCTGCGCAGATGGGCCGTGGAGGTGGGCGCCGACCCGGGAGCCTATGACGAGACGGGCCCGGTCTTCGTCCACGCCGGCCCGTGCGGGGGGGCGGATCCGGCCTCCGGCCATCCGTTCGCCGAGACGGGGGCGCTGCGCGCATTCCGCCGCTACGACGCCGAGGGCCACATCGCGGGTGGCGCGATGGTGCGGTTGCCGGACGATCCCGCCGGGGCCCAGGCAGCCGTGGACCAGGCCCTCCGCGCCGCCTTCACCTTCCCCGACGTCGTGCTCGTGCACGTACGGGCGGTGGAGTACGGCTGTTTCCTGTACGAGGTGCGCCGGCCCTGACGGAGCATCGACGACGGTGCGTGGTCGTTCGACGGAGCTCAACTGCCTTCAGGGATCAAACCCCTTGACCTCGACCGTACTTGATGTAGCACCGTGGGGCACATGCACACGGACTCCGCTGCGCGCGCCGCAGACATCGAAGCCATCAAGCAGGTCGTCGCCGTCGTCGAGCACTCCCAGCAGCACAAGGACCCCGACGAGTTCCTCGCCCTCTTCCACCCCGACGCGGTCTGGACGACCGCGGGCGGGAAGGTCCTCATAGGTCTGGACGCGATATCGGAGTTCACCCGCCAGGTCCTCCCCGCAGCCGACTGGGACGGCAAGGTCACCTACGAGGTGCTCCACGTGCTCTTCATCCGTCCCGACGTCGCGGCGGTCAAGGTCCGCCAGCTCTACCTGAGCCCGGACGCCGGGAGCGAGGGCGCCCCGCTGTACGTGATGTCCAGGCAGGACGACGGGCGCTGGCTGCTGACCGCCTGCCAGAACACCGCGGTCGCCGCCGGCTGAGGCCCGCAACGAGATCCCCGCACGTGTCCTTCCGGATCCACGGCCGACGGGGATGTCAGAGGCGGATCGTAGATTCCTTTCATGGGTACCTACTTGTGCTGCGTCGACGCCGGGGACTGGTCGGACGAGGACATCCTCCGGCCGGCCGCCCGGCTGCTCGACGGCGAACTGCTCGGGCGCGGCCTTCCGCCCTGCCCGCCGCCGGCGTCCGGCTCCGCTCCCGGGGGCGGAACGTCCTTCGAGGAGAAGATGTACCGGCCGATGCAGAGCTTCGAGGCCCTGTGCCGGAGCCTGCCCGGCGGGGACGAGTGCTGCGAGGTACTGCTCGGCTGGGACCTGCTGATACCGGTCGACTTCGAAGGGGACGTGACCCTGCCGGTGTCGGGGCCTTACAGCGAGACCACGACCGTCCACAGCGCGTACCGCGTACTCGCGACGGCACAGCGCCTGGCCGTCCGGCTGGCCCTGCCACCGCAGGTCCCCCGGAACGGCGGCAACCTCGGCCTCTGCATCTGGTTCGACGGCCCGGCCGCCGCCAGGGCGGCCGTGACCCATCCCGGTGCGTGGGCCGAGGACCTGGACGCCTCCTTCTACACGGCGCTCTACCTCCGTGCCGCCGAGCACTCGATCCGCCGACAGTGCCCCATGCACTACGTCTGACCGACGCGCCGGCCGACCGGCTGCGTCGGCCACCCAGGGGTACCCCCACGAGGCTGACGGCCGTTGCGGACCGTAACCGTTGTGGAGGCGGTCTGGTTGTGCGGTGGGCAAGGTGATCCCACGAGTGTGAAGGCAGCGTCCATGACGACCAGCACGACCACGGCCCCCGCCATCAGCCGGATCCTGAGCGCTGCCGCGCTCGCGACCGCGCTCGCCCTCGGTTCCGGGACGGGGGCGGTGGCCGCGGGCCCCGCTGGCGACGGCTGGAAGGGGGAAGGTGGTCTCACCCTGAACGCCGCCGACAACGCCAGCGTCGACGCCTACGTCGAGCGGGCGAAGGACGCCGAGGAGGCGATCAGCACGGACGTCCGCGCCGCCGCCCTCGTCACGGGCGCGGAGCTGGTCGGGTTCGAGTACCGCCTCAAGTCCGCCGACTCCCTCAAGCGGAAAGTCGCCACCTCCCTGCGGGAGCGCCCCGGGCAGAACGTGGACACGGTGCTGGCGGGACTGGGCGACGCCGTCCGCTACACCCTGCAGTGGCCGGACGACGCCTACAGCGACGGCGTGACCACGGCCTCCGCGCTCCTGTCCGCCTGGGGCAACGACAACACCAAGTGGTCCAACACCTGGGGTCGCAGCAGCGGTTACAAGGGGCTCAACACCGGTTGGCGGGCACCGCGCTCCGGGCAGCTGTTCGAGGTCCAGTTCCACACCCCCGCCAGCAAGCACGCCCAGGAAGTCACCCACCTGCTCTACGAGGAGCAGCGCCTCCCCTCGACCTCGCCGGCCCGGAAGAAGGAGCTCCAGGCCCTCCAGGATGCCGAGTTCGCCGCGGTTCCGGTCCCGGCCGGCGCGGACCGGCTGAGCCCGCCCGCCAGGACCGGCGTCCCGCTCCCCGTTCCCGTGGGACGCTGACCCACCCCAGCGCCGC
Source organism: Streptomyces katrae (assembly GCF_000966975.1). Taxonomy (GTDB): domain Bacteria; phylum Actinomycetota; class Actinomycetes; order Streptomycetales; family Streptomycetaceae; genus Streptomyces; species Streptomyces katrae. The sequence continues at coordinate 3,199 of NZ_JZWV01000234.1, forward strand.
CTGGGCTCGGCGCCGGGGCTAGCCTGGCGGGATGAGGATTGCAGTCGATGACCTGTCGGGCTCCGAAGTCGCCGCGTTCCTGGCCGAGCACGTCGCGGAGATGCGGTCCATCACCCCGCCGGAGAGCAAGCACGCCCTGGACCTGGAGGGCCTGCGCCGGCCCGGCGTCACGTTCTGGACGGTGACGGACGACGACGGGAGCATCGTCGGCTGCGGCGCCCTCAAGGCGTTGGCGGCCGGCCATGCCGAGGTCAAGTCGATGCGTACGGCGTCCGCCCGCAAGCGCTCGGGCGTGGCCTCCCTCCTCCTCGGCCACCTGATCGGCGAGGCCCGCAGGATGGGGTACGCGCGCCTGAGCCTGGAGACGGGCGCCGCGGAGTTCTTCGCCCCGGCCCGTGCCCTGTACGCGAAGTTCGGCTTCGAGCCGTGCGCCCCGTTCGCCGACTACAAGCCGGACCCCCTCAGCGTGTTCCTGACCCGCGCCCTCTGACCCGGCCCCGCGCCGGCACCGGGGCGCGGGCTCCGGTCAGCGTCACCGTCACCGTCAGACGGTGGTGAGGACGAGGTCGGCGCGGTGGCGGCCCAGGGCGACGAGACGGGCGTTGGGCTCGTCCGAGCGGGCCACCCAGTCACGCGCGTACGCCGGGTCCTTGCCGTGCCGCACGTGACGGCCGATCAGCCGCTCCAGGCGCAGGTCCTCGGCCGGGTCGAGGTACCAGGCCTCGTCCAGGAGCGGCCGTACCGAGGCCCACTCCCCCGCGTCGTGCAGCAGGTAGTTCCCCTCGGTGATCACCAGCGGTACGTCCGGGGCGACGGGGACGCTGCCCGCGATCGGCTCCTCCAGCGAGCGGTCGAAGGCCGGCGCGTACACCGTGGAACCCCGCTGGGGTGCGCGCAGCCGCCGCAACAGGGCCACGTAGCCGGCGGCGTCGAAGGTGTCGGGGGCGCCCTTGCGGTCGGCGCGGCCCAGGCGCTCCAGTACGGCCTGCGCGAGGTGGAACCCGTCCATCGGGACCACCACGGCCCGCTCCGGCCCGAGCGCTTCCGCGATCCGGGCGGCCAGTGTCGACTTCCCGGCCCCCGGTGGTCCCCAGGACCCGCCGCTCGCCCGTGGCTGCCAGCGCTTCCGCTCTCGATACCGGTTCCGTGGTACGCATCCGTCCATCCTGCCCGAGGAACGCGGCCCGTTCGGTACCGGTTCACGGGGCCGTCAGCTGCCAGGGTCCCCAGCCGCCGCCCGGGGCGGATTGCCAGATCTCCCACGTGCGGTCCCTGTTCCACTCGCGGGCCGCCACGTGCAGCCTGCCGTCGGGCAGTTGTTCCACGGAGCTGGGCTGGCTCAGGCCGACGCCGGCGTCCGGGACCTGGCCCATGGACCGGGTCGGGCCCCATCCGGCGGTCGCGTCCTGCTGATGGCGCAGCTCCATCGAGCCGGCGCCGTACGCCCCGGAGGCGAAGGCGTCGATGCTGCCGTCCCGCTCCTTGAACAGCACGACTCCGCCGTGGTACGGGGTCGGTGCGAGGCCGAAGGCGTCCACTGCGCTCCAGCCACCCGCAGCGCCGTCGTCCTCCACCGTGTGGCAGAAGGAACCGTAGGTGGAGAAGAGCAGTTCCATCCTGCCCGCCGAGTTCTCGAGCGCCGTCATGGCGTAGCTCTTCGGGCCCACGGTTGCCGCGCTCACCCGCTGCCAGCCCCCGTACGCGCCGCCGGGTCCGTTCTGCTCGCGATGCCAGACGAAGGGCAGGCCTCCGGTCGCGGTGGCGTCGTAGAAGAGCTGGAGCTGCGCGATCCGGCCGTCCGCACGCTCCACGGACACCAAGGTGCCCGCCACCGGCGAGCTCGCCAGGCCCTTGGCCCCGCTGTCCGTCGAGCACGTGGCGGTCGCGGTCTGCGCCACCGCCGCGGGGGCCATCGCCACCCCCGTGCACGTCAGCGCCATCGAGAGCGCGCCGCCCGCGCATGCCCGGACCCACTTGCCCCGTAAGCCCCCGCTGAGCATTCCCATCCGTTCCCCCCTCTCCCGACCGCCCCGTGCGGCCGCAGAGAATCCTCCTGAGGCACGGCGGTCGGCGCCAGCCCATCAATCCGGCCAGCCCCGGTGGCCGGATCGAGCGTCGCGTGACCAACCGCGCCGGAATCCGACGGCACGCCCGTCAGTTACGGGCGGTCATCGGGGGGTTGAGGAGGGCGAAGCCCTCCTGGCGCTCGTACGGGAAGTAGGGGTAGGGCGCCGGGCGGTGGCTGGCGGCGTCGAGGCGGGCGATCTGGTCGGCGGTCAGTTCCCAGCCGACGGCGCCGATGTTCTGCCGCAGCTGCTGCTCGTCGCGGGCGCCGATCAGGACGGTGGAGACGGTCGGGCGGCGCAGCAGCCAGTTGATGGCCACCTGGGGGACGGTCCGGCCCGTCTCCTGCGCGATCTCGTCGAGGGCGTCGACCACGTCGTACAGGTGGGCGTCCTCCACCGGCGGGCCGTAGTCGGCGGTCGCGTGCAGCCGGCTTCCGGCGGGCAGCGGGCGGCCTCGGCGGAGCTTGCCGGTCAGGCGGCCCCAGCCCAGGGGGCTCCAGACGATCGCGCCGACGCCCTGGTCGTGACCGAGGGGCATCAGCTCCCATTCGTAGTCGCGGCCGACGAGGGAGTAGTAGACCTGGTGGGCCGCGTAGCGGGGGAAGCCGTGCCGGTCGGCGACCGAGAGGGACTTCATCAGCTGCCAGCCGGCGAAGTTGGAGACGCCGGTGTAGCGGACCTTGCCGGAGCGGACGAGCTGGTCGAGGGTGGACAGCACCTCCTCGACGGGGGTGGCGGCGTCGAAGCCGTGGAGCTGGAAGAGGTCGATGTGGTCGGTGCCGAGCCGGCGCAGGGCGTTCTCGACGGCGGTGATGAGGCGGGAGCGCGAGGTGCCGTACTCGCCGGGGCCGTCGCCGGTGGGCAGCCCCGCCTTCGTGGAGATGAGCACCTGGTCGCGGCGGCCCTTGACGGCCTCGCCGAGGACCTCCTCCGAGGCGCCCGCCGAGTAGACGTCGGCGGTGTCGAAGAGGGTGATGCCGGCGTCGACGCAGATGTCGACGAGCCGGCGGGCTTCCTGGGTGTCGGTGCTGCCCCAGGCACCGAAGACGGGTCCCTGGCCGCCGAAGGTGCCGGCGCCGAAGCCGAGGGCGGGAACCTTGAGGCCGGACGCACCGAGCTGCCTGTATTCCATGACGGACTCCTCCGATGAGCGGTAATGGGGCCACAGACCCATTAAGATGGCCTCAACCTAACAGCTGATCGCTATTAATGGAACCAGGGACCCGTTATGACGTTGTCGAGTGATGCCCGGATGCCCGTCGGGGGTGCGGGGGGTCCGGGGGACGGAGCCGCCGAGCCGGGGACCGTGCGCCCCGGGGGCAGGACGGCCCGGGTGCGGGCCGCCGTACTGGAGGCGGCCGGGGACATGCTGGCCGAGCAGGGCTTCCACGGGCTGGACCTCGCCGAAGTCGCCCGGCGGGCCGCGGTCGGCAAGACCACCGTCTACCGGCGCTGGGGCACGGTGGCCGGTCTGGTCGCCGACCTCCTGACGGACATGGCCGAGCAGTCGCTCCCCCGCAGCGACACCGGCTCGCTGGAGGAGGACCTGCTGGCCAACGCCCGCCTGGTCGCGCGCACCCTGTCCGACCCGCGTCAGGGCCCCCTGTTCAAAGCCGTCATCGCCGCCGCCACGTGCGACGCCCGGACGGCCGAGGCCCTGCACCGGTTCTACGAGGTCCGGGTCGCGGAGTGGGCGCCCTGCGTCCAGGAGGCCGTGGAGCGCGGCGAGTTGCCCGGGGGCACCGAAGCCTCGGACGTCGTACGGGCCGTCTCCGCCCCGCTGTACTACCGGCTGCTGACGACGGACGCACCGCTGGACGAGGCCGCGGCCCGGCGGGCGGCCGGGGCGGCGGTGGCGGCGGCCCGCGCGGGGGCCTTCGTACGCACTCCGTAGACGTCGGGCCGGCCGGGACATCCGTACGACCACCGGCCGGGGGGCGGGGGCGGCGCATTGTGCCAGACGCGGAGGCCGGGGACACGTCCCGTCTCGGAATGGAGGCAACGGACCAGGCGGAAACACCGCCCGGCACCTTCGAAAGGAACCCGTCATGGCTGCCATGATCCCCCTGCGCAAGTCGCTCCTCGTCGCGGTCTCCGCCATCGCCGCACTCATCGGCGGAGGATCGGCCTTCGCCGCCTCGAACGCGGCCCCCTTGGCCAACGACCCCTCCGGAGCGAGGATCCAGCGCACCAGCCCGCTCACCACGCTCGGTACGGATCGTGGCAGTTCGTATTACTACTACTACGTACAGGGGCAGTGAGCATGACGCTGTTCCGCGTGCCGCCCGGCCCCACCGGGGCCGGGCGGCACGGCAACCGACGCGCCTTCGAACGCGACCAGCTCGGCTTCCTGCTCCACCAGCGGCAGTACGGCGACCTCGTCCGCGTCGACGACGACCTGTACCTCGCGAACTCGCCGGCCCTGGCCGAGGAGGTCTTCAAGCACACCAACACCACGTACGCCATCAGCCGGGACCTGCTGGGCCAGGAGACCGACGGAGGCCGGGCCTCCGAGGACCTGGCCCTGTGGATGCGGGCCCGCAGCCTGGCGGGACGCGGCCTGAACCGCACCAGCATGCGCGCCGCCGCCGAGGACCGCCTCGCGGCCACCGCCGCCCGGCACGCACAGGCCTGGCGGGCGCGCGGCACGGTCGACGCCATCCCCGCACTGGAGGACCTCACCGCCCACCTGATCGCCGAGTTCTGCCTGGGGCCCGACACCGGCAGGGTTCCCGCCCTCCTGGCCCGGCTGCAGGACGCGCTCCTGCCCCCCGTACTGCCCCTGCCCGCCCGCTGGCGCGTCCTGCGCGCGCGGCGCCTGCACCGGGTCAACCGCGACCTGGCGGCCGAGGTGTCCCGCCTCATCGAACACCGGCGCGCGACGCACCGGGACGACGCCCCGTACGTGGTCGCGGACCTGCTCAACACCGCCCGTGACGAGGGCGCCATCACCCGTCAAGGAGCCACCGGCATCATCGTCGCCAACCTGTTCGCCGCCCACGAGACGACCGCCGCGGCGCTCGCCTGGCTGTTCCTCCTCCTCGACCAGCACCCCCGCATCCGCCGGCAGGTACGGGACGAGGCCGACCGCGAACTCGCGGGCCGTCTCCCGACCGCCGCGGACGTCCCGCGCCTGGCCGTCACGGAATCCGTCGTGAAGGAGACGCTGCGTGAAGGAGACGCTGCGGCTGTACCCGCCCCTGTGGCTGATCGAAAGGACCGTCGAAGAAACCACCGAACTCGCCGGCTACCCCCTGCGCCCCGGGCAGCGCGTCGCCGTCAGCCCCTTCGTCCTCCAGCGCGACCCGCGCCACTACCACCAGCCGGCCGTGTTCCGACCCGACCGCTGGACCGGCCGCTCCCCCGCCGATCCGCTGCCCAAGTACGCGTTCATGCCCTTCGGCGGCGGACCGCGGACCTGCCTGGGGACCCACTTCGCCACCGTCGCGATGACCCTAACCACCGCGACCCTCACCAGCAGCTACCAGATCAACCGCACCCCGGGCACCACGCCCGTCTTCAGCACCCGCACCATCCTCCAACCCCACAAGCTCGCCCTCGACATCACCGACCACCCGCACGGCAGCCGCCCCCGTCCCGCCGGGATACGAGCCACTGCGGCCGATCCCCTGACAGCCCACAACGACCGGTGTCCCGTCACCGGCACCACGTCCCCACGGCCCACGGACCGGTGTGCGGCCGCATAGCGAGAGCAAGGAGGGAGACCCCAGCCACCACCAGCGGCGGGCAGCGGCACGGTCTACGGG
>NZ_JZWV01000235.1 GCF_000966975.1 Streptomyces katrae
GTCTACGGGGACCGCGGCCGCTGCCCGCCGTGGCCGGGCGGAAGACTGCGCGGCGCACGGAGAGCCGGGGCTACCCTGATCCCGGTCCGTACGGACGTCGGACCGTGGGAACGGCGGGGGTTGGGAACGTGACGCTGCGGGACGGTGATCCGCGCACGGTCGGCGGCTACCGGCTGGAGGGCAGGCTCGGCGAGGGCGGGATGGGCGTGGTCTACCGCGCGCGGTCGCTGTCCGGGCGGCAGGTCGCCGTCAAGGTCATCCGGCCCGAGCTGGCCGGTGACCCCGCGTTCCGGCAGCGGTTCCGCCGCGAGGTCGCGGCCGCCCGGCAGGTCAGCGGGGCGTTCACCGCGCCGGTGGTGGACGCGGACTCCGACGCGGCGGCGCCGTGGCTGGCCACCCTGTTCGTGACCGGGCCCTCACTGGCCGAACGGGTGCACGCGCAGGGCCCGTTGCCGGCGGCCGAGGTGTGGATGCTGGCAGCCGGGCTGGTCGAGGCGTTGCGGGACATCCACCGGGTGGGGCTGGTGCACCGGGACCTCAAGCCCGGCAACGTGCTGCTCGCGCAGGACGGGCCGCGGGTCATCGACTTCGGCATCGCGCGGGCCGTGACCGGGCCCGGGGCCGAGGCGACGGCGCTGACCGGGACCGGGGTGATGGTCGGCACGCCGCCGTTCATGGCACCGGAGCAGTTCGGGCGCGGTGAAGTGGGCCCGGCCGCGGACGTGTTCGCCCTCGGCTCGGTCCTGGTCCACGCGGCCACCGGCCACGGCCCGTTCAACGGCGACAGCTTCCATGCCGTCGCCTTCCAGGTGGTCTACGAGGACCCGGACCTGACGGGCCTGCCGCCGCAGCTGCGCCCCCTGGTCGAGTCCTGCCTGACCAAGGACCCGGCGGCCCGCCCCACCGTCCCCGGCCTCCTGACCCTCCTGGCGGCGGGGCCGTCCGCGGCGGGCGGGCCCGGGGCTCCCGGCCCCGCGGTTCCCGCCGCGGAGTACGCGTCGGACGGGGTTGTCGAACCGGGCCTGCCGGACGGGGTCGTCCGCCCGTCGACGGCGGTCACCGTGTCCCCGGCGGCCGAGGGTTTCTTCGGACCCCCGCTCACGGTCATCGCCGGTCCGCAGCCGGCGCCCGACGGGGCGGGCGCGCCGCCCGTGTCCGGCGGGCCGGCGCCGGAGCGGGACGCAGGAGCGGACCCGGAGCGGGAGCGGGAGCTCGGCAGCCGGCCGCGGCGGGAGGCCGAGGCGCCCCGGCGCGGGCGGCGGATGAGGATCGCCGTGGCCGTGGCGGTCGTGGTGGCGCTCGGAACCGGCGGGATCGCGGCCTGGCAGGGGCTGCGCGACGAGGACAAGGGGGGTCACGGCTCC
>NZ_JZWV01000236.1 GCF_000966975.1 Streptomyces katrae
GGCGTCCGGAGGGTCGAGCACCGGCGCGAGCGCTCCCGCCTGCGGTCCCGACGGGGCTGTCAAGGCCGCCGGGGCCGGTTCCCTCAAGGTGGCCATGGACCGGTGGGTGGCCGATTACCAGGCGGCCTGTCCCGGCACCCGGGCCGACTACGCGCCCACCGGGGCTGGCGCCGGGATCCAGCAGTTCAAGGAGGGCTCGGCCGACTTCGCCGTGGTCGACCGGCTCCTGACGCCGGCCCAGACCGAGTCCGTCGCCGCGCGCTGTCCCGGCGGGAGGCCGGTCCAGCTGCCGCTCGGAGTGCTGCCCGTGGCCGTCGTCGTCAACCTGCCGGGGGTGGACGCGCTCACCCTGGGCCCGGCCACCCTCGCCCGGATCTTCCGGGGTCAGATCACCCGCTGGAACCACGCCGAGATCGCCGCGAGCAACCCGGGCCGGCCCCTGCCCGACACGGCGATCCAGGTGGTCACCCCGACGGACGAGTCCACCACGACCCTGACCTTCACCCAGTACCTCTCGACCGTCGTGCCCACCGGCTGGGGGAGCATCCCCGAGTCCTCCCTGTCGGCCGTCGGCACCGGCCCGGGCGTCTCCAGCAGCGCCGTGGCCCGGACGGTCAAGCAGACCGCCGGGTCCATCTCCTTCACCCGGCCCGGCGCAGAGGCCACGGGCC
>NZ_JZWV01000237.1 GCF_000966975.1 Streptomyces katrae
GGTCCATCTCCTTCACCCGGCCCGGCGCAGAGGCCACGGGCCTCACGACCGTCCGGATCGCGACCGGTGCGCCCGAAGCGGTCGCCGTCGGCGCGGACACGGCCGCCAAGGCGGTGGCGGACGGCCGGGTCACCGGCACCGGGGCGGACCTCACCGTGCAGCTGAACTACGAGACCAAGGCCACGGGCGCCTACCCGATCGTCCAGCTCGCCTACGCCGTGGTGTGCGACCGGGGGAACGACGGGGCCGCCCTGGCCCGGTACCGGCCCTTCCTGGTCTCCGCCGTGTCCGAGCGGGAGCAGCGCGCCGCCGCCGAGAACGGCTACGGGACGCTGCCTCCCGCACTCGCGCAGAAGGTCCGCGGGAACCTCGCCACCCTCGGCTGAGCAAGGACCGCCGATTCGGCGCGGCACGGCGGCCACTGGGCCTGGATGCGTCGGAAATCTTTGACGCGTCGGAGATTCCCGACGTATCTTGTACTCATGCCTACGGATGTGTTCGGCGTGCTGGCCAATCCCGTGCGCCGCAGACTGCTCGAAAGCCTGCGTGAAGGGCCCCGCTCCACCGGTGAGCTGGCCGGCATGTTCGATCTCGGGCGGCCCGCCATCTCCGAGCACCTGGCGGTGCTCCGTACCGCCGGGCTGGTCCGGGAGGAGCCGCGCGGCCGGCACCGCTTCTATCACCTCGAACCGGCCCGGCTGGCCGAGGTGAGCGAGTGGCTGCATCCGTTCGAGCATTACTGGAAGCAGCGCCTCCAGGCGCTGTCCGACCTCCTGGACGAGGAAAACGGAACATGACGACCGAGAACGACACGATCACCTGCGAGAAGTACCTGCCGCACCCCCCGGCGGCGGTGTGGAAGGCCCTGACCGACCCCGAGCTGCACGCCCGCTGGTGGGCCGCCGGCGACATCAGGCCCGTCGTCGGGCACCGCTTCACCCTCGACATGGGGAACAACTTCGGCCACCAGGCCTGCGAGGTGACGGAAGTGGACACCGAGCGCCTGCTGGCCTACCGGTTCGCCGAGGGCACCCTGGACACCACCATCACCTGGACCCTGCACCCGCAGGGCGCCGGAACCCGCCTCGTCCTCACGCACACCGGCTTCGACCTCGGCTCCCCCATGGGACGACAGGCCCTCGCCGGCATGGGCAAGGGCTGGCCCCACGTCCTGGACAACCTCGACGCGGCCCTGGCACGGACGGCCTGACGGTCCGCGAGCGAAACCCGGATGCGGACGCGGTGGGGCCGAGCCTAGGCTGCTCGCGCGGGCGGGGCGACAGGCGGCTCCGCTGCCAGGGGATCGGAGACGCACGGGTATGGCAAGTCAGCTGTTCGCGGTCTGCTTCAACACGGGCCGGCCGTCCGACCTGGCACGGTTCTGGTCCGGAATCCTGGGCTGGGAGCGGGCCGACGGTACGGACGGGGACGTCGCGATCCTGCCTCCTGATGCCACCGGGTTCCGCATCCGTTTCCTGCCGAGCCGGGAACCCAGGACCGGCCGGAACCGGGCACACTTCGACCTGACGAGCAGTTCCCCCGAGGAGCAGCAGGAGACGGTGGCCAGGGCGCTGGAACTCGGCGCGAGCCACATCGACGTCGGGCAACTCCCGGAAGAGGGGCACGTGGTGCTCGCCGATCCGGACGGCAACGAGTTCTGCGTCATCGCGGCGGGCAACAAGTTCCTCGCCGGCACCGGCTTCATCGGAGCGCTGGCCTGTGACGGTACGCAGGAGGTCGGCTACTTCTGGAGCGAGGTCCTGCGGTGGCCGCTGGTCTGGGACCAGGACCAGGAGACCGCCATCCAGTCGCCGGACGGCGGTACGAAGATCACCTGGGGCGGGCCTCCCGTGGCACCGAAGACGGGCACGAACAGACTGCACCTGGAGCTGACGCTCCCCGCCGACGCCGACCGGGAGGCGGAGATCGACCGCCTCCTCTCGCTCGGCGCGACACACGCCGACACCGGCGAAGGCGGCCGTACGCTGATGCTCGAC
>NZ_JZWV01000238.1 GCF_000966975.1 Streptomyces katrae
CGACCCCGACGGCAACGAGTTCTCCGTACGACGGCCCCGGTAGCGGGACCGGGAGAAGGCCGCCCCCTTTCCCCGGCCCGCGCGGCGGCCCGGATCACTGCGGTGGCCGTCAGGTGGGCGGGGCGGCCGGGAAGTCGGTGGCGGGGTGGGTGGCGTAGGGGCTCATGGCGGCGATGTTCGCCTCCGGGGTCAGTGGCCGGCCGTCGGTGAGCATGTCCTGGAGGTCGCGGAAGTACTGCACGTACCGGCCGGGGGTGAAGGTGCTGAGCATGACGGCGGGCTGGTCGGTGACGTTGGCGAAGGTGTGCGGGGCGCCGGGTGGGACCACGACGAGGGTGCCGGCGGGGGCGTCGTGGCTGTCGTGGCCGACGGTGAAGCGGACGGTGCCGGAGAGGATGTAGAAGCCCTCGTCGTGCTGGGCGTGGCGGTGCTGGGGCGGCCCGGGTGTGTGCGGGGCGAGGACGGACTCCGCGAA
>NZ_JZWV01000239.1 GCF_000966975.1 Streptomyces katrae
TCCGATGCGGTGGCCGGTGGTGGTGCCGTCCTCCAGGACGCGCATCCGTGTGGTGCCCAGGGCGATCGTCTCACCCTGGCCCGGGAGGACGACGGACACGGCGGGGTGGGCGCCGGGGTGCCCCGTCGGTGATGGGCCGGTCGGGGCTTGGTCGGGCGTGTGGTCGGTCATGTCCTGATTGCAGCTCGGGGGTTCGTGCTGCGTCCAATACCGTCTGGGGAGTCCCGATACCGTCTGGGTATCGTTGCCGGTCATGGAGCTGAGAACGCTGCGCTATTTCGTCGCCGTCGCCGAGGAGCTCCACTTCGGGCGGGCCGCGGCCCGGCTGCACATCAGCCAGCCGCCGCTGAGCCGGGCGGTCCAGCGGCTCGAACGGGACGTCGGGGCGGTGCTGCTGGTCCGTTCGGCTTCGGGCGTGGTCCTCACGCCGGCCGGGGCGGTGCTGCTGGACGAGGCGCGCGCGCTGCTGGAGCGGGTGGAGCGGGCGCGGGTGCGGGTGGCCGCCGCGGCCGGCGCCGGGACCCTCACGGTGGGGATGCTGACCGATCAGGCCGACCCGGGGGCCCACCGTCTGGCGGCGGCGTACCGGCGGCGCCATCCGGGTGTGGAGGTGCGGGTCCGCGAGACCGGCCTGGCGGATCCGACGTGCGGGCTGCGGGCCGGGCTGGTCGATGTGGCCCTGACCCGCGGGCCGTTCGAGCTCGGTGGCCTGACGGTGCGTGAGCTGCGCGCCGATCCGGTGGGGGCGGTGCTGCGCGCGGACGACCCGCTGGCGGGGCGGGACGCCCTGGAGCTGGCCGATCTGGCCGGCCGGCGCTGGTTCCGGTTCCCCCCGGGCACCGATCCGCTCTGGCAGGCCTACTGGAACGGCGGCGAACCCCGCGAGGGGCCCGTCGTACATGCGGTGCAGGAGTGCGTTCAGGCCGTACGGTGGAACGGGACCGTCGGCATCGCCCCGCTCGGCCACGCCCCGCCCGAGGGACTGGCCCTGGTGCCGGTCACCGACATGGCCCCGAGCGCCGTGGTGGTGGCCTGGAAGCAGGGGGATGCGAACCCGCTGGTGAGAGCGTTCGTCCGGATCGCCGTGGCGGCCTACCGCGGTTGAGACGGCCGGGCTAACGGGTGTCGGTGCGGAGCTCCTTGGCCTTGGTGCCGAGGTGGTGGCCGAGCGCGCGGTAGGCGTCGAACTGGGCGTGGTCGAACCACTGGTCGAAGGTGGCCTGGCGGGGGAAGGCCGGCTCGCGGAGGGCGTAGCTCAGCAGGTCCTCCGGCATGTCGGGGGTGAGGGTGGCCTTCACGAAGATGATCGTTCCCTTCGTGGTCCTCGGGGTGCCCGGGGAGAACTCGATCTCCTCCGGGTACTCGATCGTGCCGCGCACCACGCAGGTGGCGGAGAAGCGGGTGTTCAGGGCGGCCATCGGTGTCTCGGGCGAGAGGGGTTTCCCGCTGCCGGGTACCAGGTCCAGCAGGTTGCGGCCCTCCTCCCTGTTGAACGTGATCTTCACCCCGAGCTCCTCGTAGGCGAGCGTCACCGCCTGCGCGAGGGTGGTGGCCAGGGGCGGGGTGTCCCCGGTGGCGTCGATGACGTAGACGGTCCGGCAGCGGAGCCGCAGCATCTCGACCAGGCCGAGGTTGTCGAAGTGCCCGCCGTCGGTGCACAGCAGCAGGGGCGTGGTGTCCGGGAACCAGCCCACCAGTTCCTGGAGCTGGTACCGCAGCCGCCGTACCCGGGGCAGCCGCGGCATGATCCGGTCGGGCCCGTACTTCGCCAGTTCCGCGATGTAGAGGGGGTTCGGAACCCAGGTGCCCAGCCGAACGTTGGACAGGGCGAGCAGCCGTTCCATGAACATCGTCTGGGAGCCCATTGCCGAGGCGAAGGCCGCTCCTGACACGGCGACGGCGGACTGCACGGTCAGGTCGCGCCCGATCAGCTCCGGGGCGGTCTTCTGCAGGGTGTCGGTGCGGACCCAGCCGGTGTCGGGGCCGCCGCAGTAGTCGGAGGCGAAGGTGAAGGGCACGGCCGGGCGGCCGGGCGCGGTGCGGTTGCGCAGCGAGACGGCGGCCGAGGCGGCGAAGATGACCTGGGGGAAGCCGTCCACCCGCTCCGCGTAGGGGTGCAGCGGGGTGGGCTCGTGGTTGTAGTCGTACGGCAGGGCCCCCACCGAGCCGCCCTTGAGCACCGCGCGGCGGACGGCGAAGGCGCTCGCCAGCCGCTGGCGGTAGAAGGGGTGCAGGCTGAAGGTGGTCTGGTCGATCACGAGCGAGAGCACGACCAGGGCGATCGGGATCCCGGCCTTCCACCAGATGCTCCACGTGCCGGCGTAGACGGCCGTCCAGGTCATGAGGGCGAGGTAGAAGAACGCGACCAGGAGCAGCACCAGCCAGCACACCAGGGCCTTCACCCAGCCGCCGCCGACCTGGACGACGAGGGAGGGACCGCCCTTGCGGAACGGACCGGTGGCCTCGCCTCCGGGCGTCAGCTGCTTCACCGTCTTGTGCACGACGGTGAACCAGGTTCCGACCGCGGTCGCCGCCGCGGTGAGCGCGGCCAGCACCGACAGGCCCCTGCCGTCGCCGTACACCACTCCCTGTTCGTGGGCGAGCCAGGCGAAGAACCAGATCAGCGCCGGGAGGACGATGGAGAGGACGGCGACCACCAGGGCCATCGCCACGATCGCCTTCACGATGCTGCGCATCCAGGCGGGGCGGGACTCCTTGGTCCAGGCTCCGCCGAAGGCGAAGGCCACCGACACCAGGCCGGCCAGGCCGAGCAGGGCGACGACGGGCTGCCAGGCGTTCGGGTACAGGTGGAAGGGCGGCAGGAAGGTCTCCGGCGGCCCGGGGCACACCGGGAGCGCCGGGTTCTGGCAGGTCGGTACGAACACCTTGGGCCGCGGAACGAAGCGGTGGAGGTCGGTCAGCGGGAGCCGCGAGTAGAAGGCGTTCAGGAGCTGGCCCACCACGGTGAAGAGGAGGGCCAGCATGCCGAAGGAAACGGCCATCCCCCGCAGCACGGCGCCGGCGGCGTGCAGCCTCTCCTTGGGGGCGTCCGCCAGGTACTTCGCGTGCCGGCGGATGTGGTCCTCCTCCGGGCTGCCCGGCGCGAACGCGTCCGCGGGCTGTGCGAGTCCGGGCCGCCGCACCGTGGGGTTCCCCTGCGCGTCCTCGAACCGGGCGTCCGTCAGGGCCAGTTGGAGGGCTCCGGCGGTGTACCCGCCCCCTGAGACCGACACCAGGTAGTCCGCCTCGAGCAGTTCCGCGCGCAGCGCCTGCAGGGCGCCGAGGGCGACCGACGCCGACCGGATGCCGCCGCCGGAGACGCAGAAGCCGAGTTCCCCGGGCTTCCGCGAGGGCGGCTGGTACCGGCGGTTGCGCCAGTGGGCCGACGCGGTGTGCTTCGGGTCCTCGGCCAGGCGTGGCCTCGCCGGGTCGGGAGCGGTCCATTCGGAGAGGGGTTCCCAGTCGTGGGGGGCGGCGGGCGGAAGGATCAGGTCCGGCAGTTCCCCACCGGCCGCGGCGGGATGATCCGCGTACGCCACGACGGGTCGGGTGCGGTCCTTGCTCGTGGTCCTCACCATGGCGGGGGCCAGCAGGCGGCGGGAGCAGAGGGTGACGACGGTCAGGGCGGCCGCCGCCACCAGCGGAATGACGAGTGCCCATTTCAGCTGGGCGAACTGGCTCGCCCACTGCAGGTTCCGCTCCAGGTGCTGCTCCGGGCCGCCGCGCAGCACACGGGCCAGGGGCGGTAGGGGGCCGTTCGGGTCGGCCTTGATCCGGTCCAGGGCCTTCCAGAGGAAGACGTTCTCCACGCAGTCGGCCGCCACCGCCACGGGGGTGAGGAAGAGGGCCCGCAGGGCCCACAGGCGCGTGGCCTTCCGGTAGAGGAGCAGATGGCCCAGTCCGAACGTCCCGGCGAGGGCCGCCGCGTACCCGGGGATGAACCAGCACCAGTCCAGCACCAGCCCTTCCTGGAAGAGCTCGGCTCCGCCTCCGGCCTTCACGATGGTCCGGGCCCCGTCGGCGGTCGCCGCGAACTGCAGCAGGAGTTCCCCGTCCCCCGGCGGCCTGGCGCCGAACGGCGCAGCCGCCCCGTACCAGAGGACCATCGAGAGACCGACGGCGAGCGCGAACAGGCACAACCCCACCGCCCAGCCCGGAACCTCTCGCAGCTTCAGCTGCGCCTGAGCATTCGGCATGCACGCAGAGTAGCTGCCCGGATGCGCTGGGTGCCGTTGCGGGCGGTGCGCGTGACGGAACAGGACCCGCTCGGCCCCACCGGGGGCGGGTCAGTGCGCGTCTGCCCCGTGCCAGTTCTGGTCGTGGGTGCGGTGGGCCCCGGTCAGTCCGTCGCGGAAGAAGCGTTCGTAGTAGCCGTTCTCGACGTGGTGGGTCTGGAGCCACACGCCCGGCACGTGGATGGTGTCGCAGTGCGCGGGAAAGCGTCCGTGGGTCTCGTGGATGTAGGTGCAGATGTCCCGGGTGCAGGCGATGACGTCGGCGGAGTAGTCACTGGCCTGGTGGAGGTACTGGCTGCCGAAGTCCCCGCGGTAGATGCGGGCGAACAGGCCCTCGTCGGAGTAGATGCCCTTCGGTCCGAACTTGCCCGCCACGACGGCGTCGACCGCGTCGGCCATGCTGGGGTAGTTGGGCGGGCACATCGCCTTGATGAGGTACTCGCCGTCGTGGCGCAGGGCGACGGGGGCCGCGCGCAGGTTCGAGTAGCGGGGCAGCGGCACGTGCCAGCGCAGGACGTCCGCCGGTCTCCACCGCGGGACGGTCCAGTCGAAGCCGAGCATGGGGCCGTAGTCGGCGCGGAACTTCGGGTCGCCCAGCGCGATCGGCGGGGCGAGCGACGCGTGGATCCAGGCCCCCAGACCCATGGCGTCGGCGGTGAGCATGAGGTTCTGGAGCAGCAGGTCGGCCTCGATCTGTGTGCGCATGGCCCAGATGGCGCCCAGCGGCAGCTTGATGTCCTCGTTGAGGAATCCCGACTTCACCCATTTCCGCACGCCGGCGGGGCGGTAGAGGTTCCGGTCGTCGACGATCAGCGGGCGTGCCCCCTCGGGCTGGGTCAGCAGGTACATCAGCCCGTTGATGTACTGCCGTGTCAGGTCCACCACGGGAAGGAGGACCGTGGTGCCGGGCAGGTTCGACAGGAAGCGGTTGGAGTCGAGGTAGGCGGGGAAGTCCCGCTTGCCTTCCGGTACGTCGAGCCGGTGGTCGAGCAGCCGTACCTTCGCCTCGGCCGCGCGGGCGCACAGGGTCTCGGGGTCGAACTCCGGCGTCGAGCCGTCGGCGGGAGGGGGCAGTTTGCGCAGGAAGTAGGTTCCGGTGTCGTTGATCAGGAAGAAATGGGTGCCCTGGGCGTTGTCGGGGCTGCCCGCGGTCCTGCCCGGCATGTTGAGGTTGGGTTTGGCCATGATGGGTTTGCCGTCGCGCGGGTCGGCGAAGGGCCGGTCCGGCATGGTGAGGCCGGAGCACCCCGTCATGGCGATCAGGACGGCCTCTTCGAGTTCGGTGAGCGGGGTCCGCGGTTCGCTGGAGGCCCAGCTCATCGACCCGGCTTCCACGGAGCTGCCCCGGCTGACGCGATGGGTGCGGCGGTGCCAGATCGAGGTGAGCAGGGGCCGGTTCATCAGGGCTTCGAACCCGGCACGGCTGAGGGTGTTCAGCGGGTCGTTCATACCTCGGTCCCTTCGGGGCGCGCCTGCTGCCGGTCCCGGCCCCGGCGTCCATGGCACGCCACGCCGGTGGCCCTGGCGGGTGTCAGTCGCGGAGGCGGGCTTCGACCATCTCCGCGTCGAGTCCTGCGAGGACGCCGTCGGGGGACGGGCTGTAGTGGGGAACGGCCCAGCGCGTGATCCGGGCGTCGATGAGGGTGGGCCGGCCGGAGGCCAGCGCCGCGCGGAAGGCCTGTTCGAACGCGTCGAGCGTGTCGACGCGGTAGCCGTCGGCGCCGCATGCCCGCGCGTACGCGGCGAAGTCGGGGTTCTGGAACTCGACGAGCGCCGTCTCTCCGTAGGCGGTCAGCTGGAAGAGTTTGATCAGCTTGAATTCCTCGTCGTCGAAGATGATCCAGATGACGGGGATCTCGTACTGGACGGCCGTCATCAGCTCGAATCCGGACAGCGAGTAGCACCCGTCGCCGCAGCCGACGACGACGGTCCGTTCAGGGTGCGCGAGCTTCAGGCCGATGGCGCCGTTGACGTGGCCCGCCATCGGGCCGAACGAACCGGCCTTGCGGAAGTTCTGTCCCTCCTTCAGTTCCACGTAGTAGCCGAGCCAGGCGAGGTGTGCTCCGGCGTCGGCGAGCAGGATGCCCTTCGGGGGCAGCAGCCGTCCGATCGACCGGGCCAGTGCCCCCGGATGGATCTTTCCGGTCTGGTGCACTTCGGGGCGGGACCCGTAGTCGCGACCCGTCACGTCGGGGGCGGGGACCTCGCCCACCTTCTTGTCCAGTGCCTCGTTGAGGGCCGCCACCGCCAGGCGGGCGTCCGAGTGCAGGGGGTAGTCCGGCTTGTAGGCCTTGTGGAACTCGGCCTCGGAGATGTTCACATGGACGAGCACCTTGCCCGCGAAGAGGTCTTCGCGGTAGTTGAACGTGGCGTGCTGGTTCAGGGAATTGCCGATGCACAGCACGACATCGGCCTCCCGGAAGGCCTTCCACGCGCTGGAGTGGCCGCTGTCGGCGAAGACGCCCACCGCCAGGGGGTGTCCCTCCGACACGATGCCCTTGCCGTCGAGCGTGGTGAGCAGGGGGATGCGGAACCGTTCGATCAGCCGTCGGACCTCCGCTCCCGCCCCGCTGCGGATCGCGCCGAAGCCGACGAGGGCCACGATCCGCTTCCGCTGTGCGAGGGCCTCGGCCAGCATCGATGCGATGTCCTCGACGCGTGCCGGATCGGGGGTGACGGGCTGGACGTGCAGCCGGACGGGGCGGAAGTCCGTGACCTCGACGCCGCGGTGGGTGAGGTCCTCGGGGACATGGATGTGGACCGGTCCGGGCCTTCCCTCGAACGCGATGTGGACCGCTTCCTCCAGCACGTCGCAGGTGTCCGCGGCATCGGTGAGCAGGAAGGACTTCTTCGTCGTGGCCGCGAACATGGCCCGCGAGTCGGGCGTCCTGTTCAGGCCCGAGGTCTCGTTGAGCGAGCCCCATCCCTGCCACGCTCTCGACGCGTACCCCGACACGGCCAGCACCGGGTAGGAGTCGGACATCGCCACGGCCAGACCGGAGAACAGGTTGAAGGCTCCCGGGCCGGCCGTCGCGAAGCAGAAGCCCAGTTCGTTGGTGTACATCGCGTATCCGCAGGCCATGAAGGAGGCGGCCTGCTCGTGCCGGGTGATGACCGGCCGGATCTGCCGTGAATGCTTGAGCGCCAGCATCAGGCCGGCGGCGTTCTCCCCGGCGCCGCCGAACGCGGCCCGTACCCCGAGTCCCTCCAGCCCCTTGACCAGGGCTTCGTACACTCTCATGGCCCTTCCCTCGGCTCGCTCGTTCACGCCCCCTCACGCATGCACGAATATTCGAATTCCCTGCCGCTGGTCGGATTCCGCAATCCAGCTTGCCATGGGGTGGTGCATCCCGCTTCCGCACGGGGAGTTCCCCTGCCGGTGGCCGCCCGGGGCTGCGGGGCCCGGGCTCGGGCCCGGTGCCACCCGTCTGCGCCGTTCCGCGCGCCGCCGCCGCATCGGTGCGTCAGGGTTGCCGTGTGTAACGGAGGTGCCCGCAGGCTCGGTCTGCAGTCGCGGGCAGCCGCGCAGCGCCGCCCCGGTACGGCCCCCAGCTTCGCTTCCGGCCGACGGGCGACGCCTTGGCGAAGAGGCACACATGGACGAGATCAGCCGGTACGAGCGCTACGTGGGCGGGCACCCCGATGTGGAACGGCGCCATTTCGAGCGGCTTGCCCGCGACCTCATGCGGGTCCAGGTCAAGTCCAGGAAGCGCAGCGGCGCCGCCGACATCGCGCGGGCGTTCCACGCCAAGGGGATCCTCGGCGTGGAGAACGCGCGCCTGAGGTTCGGCGACGACCTGCCGCCGGACCTGCGGACCGGCTTCGCGAGTCCTAGAGCCGAGTATCCCGTGACCGTACGGCTCTCGAACGCGAACGGCGCGCGGCGGCCCGACGACGCCCCCGATCTGCGCGGGGCCGCCTTGCGCGTCGCGGCCGGCCCGGACGAGACGCACGACCTGCTCATGACCAGCTATCCGGTCTCGCACGCACGCGACGCGCGCGAGTTCGTCGAGTTCGCGAAGGCGATGGCGGGCGCGGACACCACTCCGCGCAAGGCGTTCGCGCTGTTCGTCACCCTCCCGCTGACGGTCGGGTGGTCCACCGCCGCCCGTATGCGGCACAACGTGCGTGCCGGTACGCGCCACACCGTGCGCAGCCTGGCTCTGGAGACGTACTGGAGCCGCGGCGCCATCCTGTGGGGCGACGCGGGACCGGTGCGGTACCAGCTGCGCCCGGCCGGGGACGCCCCGACCACCTGCACCACGAGCTCGCGGAAAGGCTGAAGAAGGCGGACGTCGTCTTCGAGCTGTACGTCCAGCGCTACGTCGACGCCCGCCGCACGTCCGTCGAGGACGGCGCGGCCGAATGGAAGGAGCAGGACACCCCTCCCGTCCGGGTGGCCACCCTCACCATCCCGCGCCAGGACATCGACTCCGCCGAGGCCCGGGCCGCGGCCGCACGGGTCGAGCAGCTCGCCTTCAACCCGTGGAACAGCACCGAGGCGTTCCGCCCCCTCGGAAACCTCAACCGCGCCCGCAAGGTCGCCTACGAGGCCAGCAGCGCCCACCGGCTGGGCGAGCGGTTCGCCAATGTCCAGCCCCGGCGCAACGCCGTACTGGGCGTGCCGCTGCGCGGCGCCTTCCGGGGCCTCAACCGGTTCGTCCCCTGGCACCGGCTGCCCGTGCCGCTCGGCCTGCTGAACCTCGTGGCCCTGCGGCAGCAGCTGCGGCGGTCCAACCTGATCGACACCGACCCGCACGAGGCTCCGCCCAGGACGCAGCCCGTGCCCGAGGCCATCGACGAGAGCATGCGGGTCGCGCGGAGCTACGACGGCACCTACAACGACCTGTCCGCGCCGAAGATGGGCGCCGTCGGGGCCGCCTTCGGCCGCAACCTCCCCCCGGTCTACCGGCCGGACCTGTTCGACGTACCCAACCCGGTGACGGTCAGCAGGGAACTGCTGCACCGCGACGCCTTCCTCCCGGCGCGCTCGCTCAACATCCTGGCCGCCGCCTGGATCCAGTTCCAGGTGCACGACTGGGTCAACCACAAGCGCTACCCGGCCGGTACGAGGAGCGTCGAGGTACCGCTCCCGCCCGACGTCACGTGGCGGAACACGCCGGGCGGACCCGTCGAGAAGGTGATGCGCTTCGCCGAGAACGAAGGGCTGCAGCCGGCCGACGGCAAGGGGCCGCCCAGGCTCTTCGCCAACGCCGCGTCCCACTGGTGGGACGGTTCGGAGGTCTACGGCGGCGACAAGGCGACCGGCATGTCGCTGCGCGAACCGGATGGCGGGGCCACCCTGCGGCTGGACGACGGGTTCCTCCCGGTCGGCCCGGACGGCCTCCCGCTCACCGGGTTCGCGGAGAGCTGGTGGTTCGGCCTCAGCGCGATGCAGACCCTCTTCGCCCGCGAGCACAATGCCGTGTGCGAGGCGTTGCGGCGCGAATACCCGCGCCTGGACGAGGAACGCGTCTACCAGACGGCGCGTCTGGTCGTCTCGGCGCTGATCGCGAAGATCCACACCGTGGAGTGGACTCCCGCGATCCTCGCCACCGAAGTGATCGACATCGGGCTGAAGACCAACTGGCAGGGTCCGCCGAACAAGTGGCTCGACCAGCTGGGCCTGTGGCTCTTCGAGTCGCATGCACTGACCGGCATCCCCAAGACCCTGCCGGACCACCATGGCGCGCCGTACTCCCTCACCGAGGACTTCGTCACCGTCTACCGCATGCACCCGCTGCTCCCCGACGACTTCGAGATCGTGGACCACCGTCTCGGCCGGCGTCTGGACACCCTCGGGTTCAACGAGGTCCAGGGCTCCGCCACGGAAGCGGTGATGCGCAAGACCGGTCTGGCCAACTCCCTGTACTCGCTCGGCACGGCCCATCCCGGTGCGATCACCCTGCACAACTATCCGCGGGCACTCCAGGCGTTCGAGCGGGACGGCGAGATCATCGACCTGTCCGTGGTCGACCTGGTGCGGACCCGGCGGCGTGGGGTCCCCCGGTACAACGACTTCCGGGCCGGCCTGCACAAGCCGCGGCTGCGGCGGTTCGAGGACGTGTCCTCCGATCCGGAGACGGTCGCGCGCCTCAAGGAGGTCTACCGGGAGGTCGATCACATCGACACCATGGTGGGGCTCTTCGCCGAGAACCCGCCGCACGGCTTCGGCTTCAGCGACACGGCCTTCCGCATCTTCATCCTGATGGCGACCCGGCGCCTCCAGAGCGACCGCTTCCTCACCGTCGACTTCAGGCCCGAGGTGTACACGCCGCTGGGTATGGACTGGATCGAACGCAACGGCATGACCAGCGTGGTGCTGCGGCACTGCCCCGAACTGGCCGGTTCCCTGCCGCGCAATGCGAGCGCCTTCGCTCCCTGGCGGGTGACCTCTGCCCGGGGCGGCGAGGGAGGCCTCGGGTGAACCCCGTGCCGAACGCCCCGCGCCCGCAGCCGGGGGCCCGAGCACGTACTCCTCGTAGCGGGCGAGCCCCAGGGCGGCGCACATCAGCAGGGGCGGGACGAGCAGTGCCAGGAACAGCATGGCCGGCCTACCTGTGCCGGATCAGGGTGGTCACCAGGACGAGGACGGCGAAGGCCATCACCAGCAGGTGGATCCAGACGGGACCGGACTGGGCGGCCCAGGCCCACGGGACTGTCGTATGCGGAGTCATGTGACGCGCATGCCCGCGTCCGGGGATGCGACACGGAGCGGAGCGCCCGGTGACTGCCGGCTGCCCGGGGGCGGGAGCCGGCTGCGTGGACGGCGCCCCGCGCTTCGCGGGCCTCGTATGGTCGCGGGCTACTGCGGGATGCCGCCCTGGTAGCTGCGGCGGCATTGGTCGATCTCGTCCCTGGTGTGGGTGTTCACGTAGTCCCGGCCCGCCTGCTTCTTCTCCTGGACGGAGACGTTCGGGTCGGAGATGAGGCTGATGAGCGCCGCACAGTCCCCGCTGGGCTGGGCCGGGGCGGCCTGAGCCGGCGCGGCCGCGGGGAGTACGGCGACCACCGCCGCGGCGAGAGCGGCGAAGGCGAGTCGTCCCTTCATCGGTCTGTCCTCTCCGGACGGCGGAGCGCATCACCGTGCTCGCGCTCCTCGATCGGGCGGATCCCGCGCAGGGGTCCCTGCGAACGTACCGCTCGGGAGCCCGATCCGCATGCCGGCCGGTGAGGGCTACGGGGTGGGGAGGAGGTCGGCTACGAGGGCGGCGAACTCCTCGGGGCCGAGGATGCGGATGCCCAGTTCTTCGGCCTTGGCCCGCTTGGATCCGGCCTTCTCACCCGCCACCAGGAGGGTGGTGCGCTTGGAGACGGACGAGGAGGCCTTTCCGCCGGCCCGTTCGATCAGTTCGTTCATCTCGTTGCGGGACAGCTCCGCGAGGGGGCCGGTCATGGAGCCGGTCACCACGACGGCCTGTCCGGTCAGCGGGCCGCCCGCCGGGCCGTCCTCGGGGGCCTCGCCGTCGCCCGTCCCGGGCACCGGCTCGTGCTGCGGTTCGGTGACCTGGACGCCGACCTGCTGGGCCTGGAGCTTGTCGAGGAGCGGGGCGAGTTCGACGAGTTCGGCGGCGATGACCCGGGCCTTCTCGGTGCCGATGCCGTCGACCCCGGCCAGCGTGTCCGTGTCGGCGGCTCTGATCGCGGCCATGGAGCCGAAGTGGGCGGCGATCCGGCGGGACATGGTGCGCCCGGTGCCGCGGACGCCGAGGGCGCAGAAGACCCGGCTCAGTGCGGCCCCTCGGGCCGTCTCGATCGCGGCCAGGAGGTTGGCGGCGCTGGTCTCACCCATCCGCTCCAGACCGAGGAGCTGCTCCCGGGTGAGGGTGAACAGGTCGGCGATGTCCTTGACCAGACCGGCCTCCACCAGCTGCACGGCGCGCGTCCCGCCGAGACCTTCGATGTCGAGCTGGTCGCGGCCGGCCGCGTAGATGACCGAGGCCACGGCCTGGCAGCCGCGGCCCCGGACGCACCGCCACCGCTGCTCGGAGGTGTCGATCGCGTCCCCGCACCGGGGGCAGGCCTCGGGGAAGACGACCGGGCTCTCGGCGCCGGTGCGCTGGTCGGCCAGCGGTGCCTCGACCCGGGGGATCACGTCCCCGGCCCGGTACACGAACACCTGGTCGCCGATCATCAGCCCGCGGCGGGCGATGTCGGACGGGTTGTGGAGCGTGGCGTAGGTGACCGTCACCCCGTCGATGACCACGGGCTCCAGGACCGCGCGCGGAGCGATGATCCCGGTGCGGCCGACGTTCCACTCCACCGCCAGCAGGCGCGTCACCTTGTGCTCGGCCGCCAGTTTCCGGGCCACCGCCCATCTGGGGGCGCGCGAGCCGTTGCCCGCCTGCCGCTGGTCCTCGGCCGTGTCGGCCTTGACGACGACGCCGTCGATCCCGAACGGCAGGTCCGCGCGCAGGCCGGCGATCGCGTCGATCCTGTCCCGCACCTGCTCCAGGGTCTCGCACCGCGTCGGGGCGGCGGCCGTGGTGGCGGCCGTGTTCGCGCCGAGCACGGCCAGCTCCTCCAGCAGGGCGAGGTGGCCGAGGTCCTCGTCCAGGCCGATCGCGCCGTAGGCGAAGAAGGTCAGCTCGATCCGGTAGGGGCGGTCCTTGGCCCGCAGGGTGCCGGCCGCTCCGCTGCGCGGGTGCGCGAAGGGCGTGGCCTCGTGGGCGAGCCGGATCCGGTTGGCCTCCTCGAACTGCGCGGTCGTCAGGAGCACCTCGCCGCGCAGTTCGACGTCGACCGGCTCGGTGAGTACCGGTGGCAGACCGAGGACGGCGCCGGCGGCGTGGGTGATGTCCTCGCCGGCCAGTCCGTCGCCGCGGGTGAGGAGCTGGACGAGTCGCCCGCCCCGGTAGCGGGCGGCCACCGCGAGACCGTCGAGCTTGGGCTCCACGCACCAGCCTGCCACCGGGTGGCCGAGGCGCCGTTCCAGCCCCGCGGCCCACTCGGCGAGCTCGTCGGCGTCGAAGACGTTGTCGAGGGAGAGCATCGGCACCGAGTGCGGCACGTCACCCTGGACGGCGCCGCCCGCCACCTTCCCGGTCGGCGATTCGGCGAGGGCCTCGTCCGGGTGCGCCTCCTCGTAGGCCGCGATGGCGCGAAGGAGCGCGTCGTACTCGTCGTCCCCGAGCGGGGTGGTGCCGTCGCCGTAGTACGCGGCCGAAGCCGCCAGGGCGGTGGTCACGGCCTCGGCGTAGGCGGCAGGAGAGAGCAGCAGGGCACTGTTTTCGGTCATGAAGGTCATCATGCTGCCCGGCACTGACAATGCCGCTGCCGTGAGCCCGCCGCCGTCACGGCGCGCATCCGGCCGGAACCGGCCGGTCCCAGCGCTCGGCGGATCGCACCGTCTCACATCGTGACCTGCGGAGATGCCGTTCGTTACCTGACGGCCCCGCGGGCGGTACTGTCGTCCGGTCACGGACGGCGGTCGGTCGTCCGTCCAACCCCGAGGGAACCGAACATGACCGATCTGAACTCGCTGCGGGCGAGCCTTGCGTCCGGTGAGCACGAGTTCGCCGACACGCTGGCCTTCGTCGCGGCGCACTACGAGTACCAGCCGCAGGCGTTCCGCAACGGGGAGGTCGAGAACGGCGCGGGTGAGAACGAAGGCTCCTGCAAGACGCTGGGACTGGCCCTGCTGGAGGGGCTGAGCGACCAGGAGGCGCTGCTCGCGTTCGGTGAGCACTACCGCGATGTGCTGGCGACGCCGGAGGGCTCCGACCACGGCAACATCCGCAACCTCATGGCCCACGGTCTGGCCGGGGTGAGCTTCGCCGGGCAGCCGCTGACCCGCAAGGGCTGAGCTGCCCCGGCGCCCGTGCCGGCGCCGGGAGGGCCTGTCCGTAAAGGTCGTGGCGAGCTTCTCGGGGCCCGAGGTCGAGGGGCTCGGGCGCAGTGAGCCCTCCCGCGGCGGTCAGCCGCCGTGTGGGCGGGGGTGCGGGTCGGGGGGTGTCGTCGTGCCGCTGGGCCAGGTGGTCTCGAAGTACCTGACGCGTTCGTCCTGCCCGGTTCGTCCTGCCCGGCCGGCCGCATGCCGGCCGCCGTCATGACGTGGTGGGAGGCGATGTTGTCGTGGTCGGCGTCGCCCTTGACGCGGGTGGCACCCTGTGCCCGGGCGAGCCGCAGGAGTGCGCGGAGGGCTTCGGAGGCGTAGCCGCTCCCCCGGGCCGACGGGACGAGGCCGTAGCCGATGGTGACGGTGCCCGTCCCGTCCGCGGGTCCGTGGAAGCCCGCGCCGCCGATCGCCGTGCCGTCCTCGCGGAGGCGGATCTCGTAGGTGCCGAAGGGGCCGGGATCGCCCGTGTCCGCGCAGGTGCGCAGGAACCGCCGGGCGGCGAACACGTCGCCTTCGTCCGGGTATCCGGCCGCCCAGCGGGCATCGCCGTCGGGCACGCCCGCCACGACGCGCTCGGCGTCGCCGATGGTCATCGGATGCAGCACGAGCCGCGCCGTCACAAGTTCGCCCATGGAAGCGAGGGGTATCACGCCGGGCGGCCGGGTCGCACGGGAATTCCCGGCGGAGGGGGCGGTGGGGTGTTCAGGCGTCGGGAGTGCCGAGGAGGAGGGTGCGGTTCGAGCGGAGCCAGGACCGTTCGGCTCTCATTTCCTCCGCGTCGCCGCGGGCGAGGAACGTCGCCCAGGGTTCCTGGCCCCGGCCGCCGAGCCGTTCGATGCGCGCCGCCTCACGGGACTGGACGGCGTCCAGGGCGTCCAGGACCGCCGCCGGGCGTGCGCCGTAGGCGGCGCAGAGGGCGTCGAGGCGGCTTCGGAGGGCGTGGTCTCCGGTGATCGATTCCCTGCGTTGCTTCTCGGCGGGGCGCAGGGGGACGGCGTACCAGGCGAGCTGGGCGAGGTCGTCGAGGGCGTGGCCGGGGGCCGCGAAGTCCCAGTCGATGAAGCCGGCCAGCCGGTCGCCGTGCCAGATGGAGTTCCAGGGGCCGAGGTCGCCGTGGCGGACGATCAGGCCGGGCCGCCACTCCTCGTCCTCCTGGCCCCGCCAGCGGGCGTCGGCCGGGGGCCGGAAGTCGCGGACCGCTTCGTGGTACTCGCGCAGCCAGGTGCCCAGTTCCCTGACGCCGGCGGTCGAGCGGAGGACGGACGGCCAAGGGGAGTAAGCCGGTTCGCCGTGCAGCAGCGAGACGACCTCGTCGCCGCCGTCGGTGCCGAGGGCGCGCGGGGCTCGGGTGAAACCCGCCGACTCCAGGTGTGCCAGCAGGGCGTGCACGGCGGGTGTCCACGCGCCGGCGGGGCGGCGGATCGTTTCACCGACCCGCCGTACCGTGG
>NZ_JZWV01000240.1 GCF_000966975.1 Streptomyces katrae
GACGACGCGGGCTTGACCGGCAAGATCCGAAAGAGACGACCTAGTCCCGGTTCAGGTCGGAGTACAGCAAGTGGTGGTCCGAGTAGGGGCTGGGACGGACGCGGTGCGTGCGCGGGGTGATGCCGCGCAGGAAGACGTAGTCGAACTTGCTGTTCCAGTCGGTGGTCACCGTGCAGACGTCGCCGGCGCCGGTGCCGGCCGTCGCGGGGCGGCAGCCGGGGTCCGTGTCCAGGGCCAGGGCCCACATCGGGCCGAGTTCGGGCGCGTACGGCACGGCGTTGAAGTCGCCGAGGACGATCGCCCGGTCGTGGCGGGCCTCCACCTGGCCCGCCCGCACCCCTCCCTGCCGGCGCTCGGCGAGGTGGGTGTTGAAGACGCGTACGGGCCGGCCGCCCACCAGTGTGGTGACGGCCAGGTAGCCGCGGTCCTCGGAGCCTCCGTCGGGGTATTCGACGTTCACCCGGTCCGACATCAGCGCCGCCGAGAGGATCGCCTGGCCGAAGCCGCCGGGCCGCCACGGCGGACCCCCGCAGCGGTTCCAGTTCCGCAGGACCGTCCCGTACTCGACCCGGTAGACCAGCCCGTAGACCTCCTCCAGGTACGTGCGGATCTGCTCGACGTCCCGTACGCACGCCTCCTGCAGGCCGATGACCTGCGGCGCGTACCTGGCGATCTCCTTCGCCCGGCCGAAGTCGTGCCCGATCCCGCCGCACGGATTGCAGAGGTTCCAGGTGGCGACCCGGTCCGGTACGACCTCCCCGGCGGCGCCGAACCGCAGCGGCCCGGCCGCCGGGGCGGCACCGCCCGGTGCGCTGGGGCCCAGGAGCAGCGCCATGCAGACCGCGGCCGTCACGCCCGCGGCCCACCGCGCGCCCCTGCTCAGCACCATCGCCTCCCCGGAGTGGACGCCCATCGTCACACGGCGTCCTCGACGCACGATCGAGGCGCTTCGCGGCCGTCCCGTCCCGACGGCGGGAGGGCGGCGCGCCGCGGCGAAGAGGTCCGGCCAACCCGCGCGAGGGGATGGGAACTTGAGTCACTCATCAGTAACATCCGACCGGCCAGTTGCACGCCGTCCGAGAAGCCACCCTCGAAAGGGTCTCCTGCATGCGCCGGACCTCCCGCTCCGCCCCCGTCGCCCTCGCCGTGGCGGCCCTGCTGCTCGGCGTCCTCCCCGCGCAGGCCCGAGCCGACTCCGGCCGTGCCCCCGACCGCGTCACGGTCGGGGGCCGGACCTTCATCGCCGACGGCCAGGGCCGCGCACTGCAGTGGCGCGGGTTCAACCTCGCCGACAAGCGCGGGCGGGGCGCCGACGCGTTCGCCGACATCCACGAGAGCGACCTCAGGGACATGGCCGCCCGAGGCTTCAACCTCGCGCGTCTGGCGTTCTTCTGGGACGACCTCGAACCCGCCCCCGGCCGCTACGACCGCGGTTACCTCGCCAAGATGCGTCGCATCCTCGACTGGGCCGACCGCTACCACGTCAAGGTCGTCCTCGACGCCCACCAGGACGTGTACGGCCCGCACTTCGGCTCCCGCGGCGTTCCCGACTGGGCGACCCGTGACGAGGGGCTGCCCTTCTCGCCGGTCCCCGACGACTGGTTCTCCGAGTACTTCGAGCCGTCCGTACAGACCGCCTTCGACCACCTGTACAAGGACGGCGACCTGCGCGCCGCGCACGCCCGGATGTGGGTGACGGTCGCTTCCGCCCTGGGCGGGCACCCCGCGCTGCTCGGCTACGACCTGATGAACGAGCCCTTCGCCAAGTTCCTGGAAGGCGAGGACCTCCCCGCGGCAGCGGCCCGCTTCGAGGCCGGCGAGCTCACCGAGATGTGGAACCGCCTCGCCCGGGCGGTCCGGCTGGTCGACCGGAAGTCGTGGGTGTTCGTCGAACCCACCGTCATCGTCGGGCTCGGGGTCCCCACCCGGCTGGGGCGCATCGACGACCCGCACGCCGGGTACGCGCCGCACTTCTACGAGACCGCGATGGAAACCGGCGCCGACTACGACCCCCACGGCCCCTTCATCCCCGCCTACGAGGCCGCGATCAGCGACTACCCGACCCGTAACCGGATGCCGGTGATCGTCGGCGAGTGGGGCGGCAACCCGTACGTCGCGCACGCGAGCCAGTTCGTCACCGACATGACGGCCTCCCTGGACCGCTTCTCCAGCGGCTGGACGTGGTGGCAGTGGTGCCGGGGCGGCGGCTACTGCTTCCTGGACCAGGCGGGCGCGGCGAAGCCCAGCGCCCGCCTGCTCGTCCAGCCCTATGCGCGGGCGGTCGCGGGCGACCCGCTCGGCTTCGCGTACGACCCCGCCGCCCGCACCTACACCCTCACCTTCCGCACCCGCGACAACGCCGGGGGACCCACCCAGATCACCGTGCCCGGGGACACCTACCCGAACGGCTACCGCGTCACGGTCCGGGGCGGCGACGCCAGGTGGGACGGCCACGGCCAGACCGTCACCGTGAACACCCGCGGAAGGGCCGGAACCACCTACGAGGTCACGATCGGCCCGCGATAGCCCGTACCGCTCGCCGAGCGCCGCGCAGAGCGCTCCGGGTCAGCTGACACCCGCTGTCGGGGGGCGTAGATCCCGTGACACGCCTGTGACGGTGAGTGTGGTCCAGGCCATGGTCCGGGGCGGGCGGCCCTGGTGGGGTGGTGTCATGATCAGAATCAATGCCCTCCTGCCGGTCCTCGCCGCACTCCTGGTGCTCACCGCGTGCGGGGCCCCGGCGGCCAAGACCCCCGTCACGAGCCCGGCGGTGGACGGCGTCCGGATCACCTCGGTGACCATTCCCTCGGCCCCGGCCGCCCCCGGCTCGGGCTCCGGGTCCGGGGTCCCCGCGGGCGACTCCGGCATCTCGGCGGCCTACGAGGTCACCAACAACGGGACCTCGGCGCTGGCGTACACGATCCTGTTCGACTTCACCACCGACGGGGGCCAGGTCATGGCCAACACACAGGAAACGGTGCGCTCCGTCGGCCCCGGCGCGACCGTGCGCGGCACGGTCCGGCTGGGGGCTCCCGGCCCCGGTTCGTCCGGCGTGACCCGTGTGAAGGTCTCCCGGGTGACCAAGGTGCCGGCCGCCGAGGCGCCGTCCGCATCGGGTGAGTGCCCGCCCTCCGGCATCCGCATCACCGCCGATGACGGCGACGCCGCCATGGGGTTGCGCGTGGTGGGTCTGCGTCTGGAGAACTGCGGGAAGCGCGACTACGCCCTCGACGGCTACCCGGTCCTGGAACTGCTGGACAAGGACCGCTCACCGGTCGAAGGGGTCCGGATCGTGCAGGGCAGCGGCGGCATCACCACGGGTACCGGATTCGACGAGCCGGCCCGCCCGCTGGTCCTGAAGCCGGGCGACAGTGCCCTTTCCGGGCTCATGTGGCGCAACACCACCGGATCCGGGGACGTCGTCGACGTCCCGTACGTCAGGGTGCGGGCCGTGCGGGGCGCCGATCCCGTGACCGTGACGCCCCACCTCGATCTCGGCACGACCGGCCTGCTGGCCGTCCGCGCCTGGACGCGCCCGTCCAGGTAGGGCCCCGGCCCGGACCGCCTGTCCGACCTCGGCCCCGGCACGGCCGCCACGCGCTGACGGCGGGCGGATCAGGCGGCGACGGCCCTGGCCCGGTCTGCGGCGATGTTCAGGGCGAGGCCTGCGAGGACCGTGCCCATGGCGTACCGCTGGATCCTCAGCCAGGCGGGGCGCCGGGCGAGGAAGGCGGCGATCGAGCCCGCGCTCATCGCTATGAGCCCGTTCCCGGTGACGGCGACCGCGATCTGCGTCAGGCCCAGCAGGAAGCTCTGCTCCGCGATGTGGCCGCGGTCGGGAACGACGAACTGCGGCAGCAGCGAGATGTACATGATGGCGATCTTCGGGTTGAGCAGGCAGGTCAGGAAGCCCATGGTGACGAGCTTGCGCGCGGAGTCCGCGGGCAGTTCCTGCGGCGAGAAGACGGCGGTGCCGCCCGGCCTGACGGCCTGCCAGGCGAGCCAGAGCAGGTAGGCGGCGCCGGCGAGTTTGATCGCCGTGTAGAGGACCGGCACGACGGTGAAGAGGGTGGCGATGCCGGCCGTCACGGCGCTGAGGTAGACGAGGAAGCCGAGGACGACCCCGGCCAGGGACATCAGCCCCGCCCGGCGCCCCTGCGTGATGGAGCGGGAGACCAGGTAGAGCATGTTCGGGCCCGGCGTGAGGACCATGCCGGTCGCCACGGCGGCGACCCCGAGCACGCCCGACAGGTCGACGGCTGAGATGAGTGCGTCCATGCGACGAGGCTATGGGCGATCTTGGGTCGGTGCAATAATGACTTTGCACTCGGTGCAATGAGGAGGAATGTTCCGATGGACGACTACCGTGGGATCGCCGACGAGATCGCGGCGTCCATCGCCGACGGGCGGTTGCGTCCGGGCGAACAGCTGCCGGCGCAGCGCGCCTTCGCCCGCCGGCACGGCATCGCCGGGTCCACGGCCGGCCGGGTCTACCGCGAACTGGTCCGGCGCGGGCTGGTGGTGGGCGAGGTCGGCCGCGGCACCTTCGTGCGGGCGGCCCGCGGCACCCCGGGCGTGGCGCTGGCCGAGCCCGCCGCCGCTCCCGTCGACCTGGAGCTCAACTACCCCGTCGTCCCGGAGCAGTCGGCCCTGCTCGCCACCGGGCTCTCGCCCATGCTGCGGGCGGACGCGCTGGACGCCGCGCTCCGGCCGGTCGGTGCGGCGGGAACGGCCTTCGCCCGGGAGTCCTTCGCCTCGCTCTCGTCCGGCGCCGGTGCGGGCGGCGATACCGGTGCCGGGGCGGCCTGGCGCGCGCGGGCCGACGACGTGCTCTTCGCCGCCAACGGCCGCCAGGCCGTCGCCGCCGCCCTGTCCGCGCTGGTGTCGCCCGGACAGCGCCTGGGGGTCGAGGCACTCACCTACCCCGTGGTCAAGGCGCTCGCACAACGTCTCGGCATCACCCTCGTACCGCTGCCGACCGACGAGCACGGCCTGCTCCCCGACGCCCTCCCGGCCGTCCACCGGGCCACCCCCCTCCACGCGCTGTACCTCCAGCCACGCCTGCACAGCCTGCTCGGCGTCACCCTCGCGCCCGAGCGCCGTCAAGCGCTGGCCGACGCGGTGGACCGGCTCGGACTCCCGCTCGTCGAGGACGCGATCTGGTCCTTCCTGCGGCCCGGAGCCGCTCCGCTGGCGGCACTCGCACCGGAGTGGACCGTCCTCGTCGACAGCCTGTCCAAGCGCGCCGCTCCCGGCCTGACGACCGGCTGGGCCCTGGTTCCCGCACGGCTGCGCGCCTCCGTGACGGCGGCACTGCGCTCCGGCGGCTGGACGCCGAGCGGCTTCGTACTACGTCTGGTGGGAACTCCCGCCGGCCTGGCGCGCGGAGACGTTCGTCGCGGCCGCCGCGCGCCAGGGCATCGCCGTCACGCCGGCCGCCGCGTTCGCCGTCGACGGCCGCACCAGCCCCTCCGCGGTCCGGGTCGGCCTCGCCTCACCGCCGCTCCCCGTCCTGGCCGGAGCCCTCGAAACCCTGGCCCGGACGGCCGCCGGCACGCCGGAGGACCTCCTCTGCTGATCCGGGACGGCCGGCCCCGCGCGCAGGGGCCGCCCGAGGAATCACTCCGCTGAGCCAGGCGCGCCGCCCGGGGCGCGGCCGGCCGGCGTAGCACCCTCGTGCTCCACGGCGCGGCCGACTTCCCCGGGAGACGACATGAGTGAGCAGCCGGTCCTTCTGCCCTATGCCGACCCCGCCTTCGTCGCGGATCCGCATCCGCTGTACCGGCAGCTGCGCGAGGAGGGCCCCGTGCGCCGTGTCGTCGCAGCGGGCGCTCTGGAGGCCTGGCTGGTCACGCGGTACGACGACGCGCTCGCCGCCCTGTCGGACGCCCGGCTGAGCAGTGACGTGCGCGACGCCTCCGACGCCCGGCTCCTGCGGCAGTTGCCCGAAGCGGAGCGGGAGTCGTTGCTGAGCAACATGCTGCGCAGCGACCCGCCCGACCACACCCGTCTGCGCCGGCTGGTGTCGCAGGCGTTCACCGCCCGTCGGGTGGCCGCGATGAGGCCGCGGATCCAGACCCTGACGGACCGGCTGCTGGACGCGCTCGCCCCGGCCGGGCGCGCCGACCTCGTCGCGGACTTCGCGCTGCCGCTCCCGGTGACGGTGATCAGTGAACTGCTCGGGGTACCGGTGGACGACCGTCACGACTTCCAGCACTGGACCGACCGCCTGATCAGGCGGGGCGTGCGGGCCCCGGACCCGGCCGTGGTGGACGAGGCGTGGCGGCACATGCGCGCGTACGTGACCGGGCTCATCCGCGAGAAGCGGGCGGAGCCCGGCGACGACCTGCTCAGCGGCCTCGTCACCGCACGGGACGAGGAACAGCGGCTGTCGGAGGACGAACTGGTCGCCATGGTGTTCCTGTTGCTGGCCGCCGGCTACATCACCACGGTGAACCTGATCGGCGGGGGCATCGCGGCGCTGCTCACCCATCCCGGGCAACTGGACCTGCTGCGCTCGGATCCCGCCCTGCTGCCGGGGGCGGTCGAGGAGTTCCTCCGCTACGACGGCCCGGTGAGCCCCGGCATCGCCCGGTTCGCACGGGAGGACGTCGAGATCGCGGGCGTACGCGTCCCGCGCGGAGCGACCGTGCTGATCGGGTCCGCAGTCGCCGACCGGGATCCGGCGCGCTTCCCCGACCCCGACCGCCTCGACATCACGCGCCGGGACAACGCCCATCTGGCGTTCGGCCACGGGATCCACTACTGCCTGGGTGCTCCGCTGGCCCGGCTGGAGGGGGAGATCGCCATCGGTACCGCCCTGCGGCGGCTGCCCGGACTGGCGCTGGCCGTACGGCCGGAGGAGATCGACTGGCGGCCCGGCGGGCTGCGCGGTCCCGAGAGCCTGCCGGTGACGTTCGTTCCCGGCGGCTGAGACGGGGTCCCCGTCAGGCGGCCCGGCAGAGCGCCGCCGGGTCGCCGAGGGTCTCGGGGCGGGCCACGGCCGCGGTGGCGGGGCGGGCGGTACGGGCGGTCGCCGGGGCCCCGTTCGAGCGGTGGCGTGCGAAGACGACGAGGCGCAGGACCGCGAACCGCGCGACGCCGGCGAAGGCGGAGGCGCTGAGGTAGACGGCCTGTTCGACGACCGCACCGGGCGTCTCGGCCAGGTGGTGCAGCAGGAGCATCGCGACGCAGGTGACGGCGTACGCGGCGGTGGCCGATCCGGCGGACTGCGCGTGCTGGCGCCAGGTCGCGCGGCCGCCCGCGCCGAAGGTGAAGCGGGCGTGCAGCTCGGTGGCCAGGAGCGTGGAGGCCACGGTGACGGCCGCGTTGGCCAGGACCCAGGGCGTCCAGGAGGCGAGGGCCGCGACGCCGAAGCTGGAGGCGAGTCCCACTCCGCCGCCACAGAGCACGAAGCGGGCGAACGAGGTGAAGGTGCCGGGCGCCTGCCGCGTCCGGTTCGGTGCCGCTGCCTCCATGACCCACCCCTTTGAACGCGACCGTCGTTTCTGACACGAGAAACGCTACGTTGCATTCAGAGAAGGGGCAACGGCGATATTGCATCTGCGCACTCAAGTTGCTGGTCGAAGGCCATAAATCGTTGCGCTCGATGGAAATTTAACGCAACAGACAGAGGGGTGACGTTGCAACGACCTGACCGTGAACGCTACACCTCCAGGGGCGGCGCCCCCGGCGCGGAACGGGGCCCGTGCCGGGGGCGGGTGGTTGGGGTCAGCGGGTGGTGTAGCCGCCGTTGACGAAGAAGGTCTGGCCGTTGGCCCACCAGCCGTCGGTGAGCAGGTGCCGCACCCAAGGCACGATGTCCTCGATCTTGGTGAGGTCTCCGTTCATCGCGGAGGACTTGTGGTACGCGATGGAGTCCTCGTCCTCGGCCGGGTAGAAGAAGGACGTGTCCATCGGACCCGGGGCGATGTTGTTGACGGAGATGTTGCGGCCGAAGAGTTCCTTCGACAGGGCGCGGGTGAAGTGCTCGACCGGGGCCTTGCTGCCGGCGTAGGAGGAGTACAGGCCGGTGTAGGCGGCGAGCAGGGAGGTCACGATGGTGATGATCTTGCCGCCGTCCTCCATCCTGCGTGCGGCCTCGCGCATCACGAAGAACGCGGCCTTGGAGTTGACGGCGAACATGCGGTCGTACTCCTCCTCCGTGATCTGGGTGAGGGGCTTCTTCAGCACCATGCCCGCGGTGTTGACGCTGATGTCGAGCTTCCCGAAGCGGCTGACGACCTCGTCGAAGACGCGCTCGACCTCGTCGACCCGGGTGAGGTCGGCCTGGAACGCGAAGGCCTCGCCGGGGCCGGCGTTGATCTGCGCGACGACGTCCTCGGCCTTGGCCTTGGAGGAGGCGCTGTTGTAGTGCACCGCGACCTTGGCGCCCTCGGCGCCGATGGTGGTGCTGATCAGACCGCCGAGGTTGCGGGAGGCGCCGCCGACGAAAGCGACCTTGCCGGACAGGGACTTGCTGGGGGTGTTCACCATGACGTTCTCCTTGAGGGAGCGCGGGGGCAGGGAGTGTCCCCGGGACGGGTGATACCGGTGCGCCCGTGTCCCCGCGGCGTGCACGGTGTCCGCGGGCGCGTTCTTGGACGATCCGCGCGGGCGGTTGGACGATCCGCGCATCGCCGGTGCGGGGCGGCGACGACTCCGCGGTCACCGTCTGCCCGCGCACCTGTGCGTACAGTGGCATCGCTCGTGACGGCAGTGGGGGACGGGGAGAATCGTGGGCGTGGCCGGTTCAGGTCCGCCGATGATCTGACGGCTCGTCGTCACTTCAGGTGCCGTGCGAAGAACCTGGCCGCGTCCTCGCCCGCGAACTGCGGGACGCCGGTGTGCCCGCCCATGTTGGCGTAGAGGGACTTCTCCTCGGAGCCGAAGGCGTCGAACAGGTCGAGGGCGGCCCGCCATTCCGGTACGGCCCGGTCGACGAGGGGCAGGACGAGGGCGTCGACGATCGCGTCGGTGACCGGCTCCCCGGCCCGCACGGCCCGGCGCAGGTCGGCCCGGGCCTGCTCGATCTCCGGCCGGCTGGGCCGGTCGCCGCTTCCGGGGAGTTCGATGGTGGCCGCGGCGAAGCCGTCCGCCACGGCGCGGCGGGCCCGGGCCACCAGCCGGGGGTACATCGTGCGGAGTCCGAGCGGGGGGTGGCCGAGCAGGATCAGCGGCACCGCCGCGGAAGCCGGTGCGGAGGCGGGCGTCCACAGGAGGCCGGGGATGCCTCCGAGGGTGAATCCGCGCTCGAGGACGTCGCCGTCGAGGCGCTGTTCGGAAGTGAAGTGCACGGTCGTGCCTTTCGGGAGTGCGTCTGAACGGCGCTCCCGGACGACCTATCGCCCGGCCGTGACCCCGGAGGGGAGCACCCATGTCGATACTGCGTTCACGGGTACCACCTCCTCTTCCTCCTGCACGGCTGCCGGAAAGGTAGCAGCGGCTGTGGAGCTCCGCCAAGCGGTTTCCCGCGCGCGCCGCCTTGCCGTCGGGACGGACAACGGGCTCACGGTTCCCCGGCCGTGCCGTCCCCGGGGGACAGGGACGCCGCCCTCCTCCGCCGGAACACCACCACCGCGCACAGCGCGAGGAGGAGGACGGCCACGGCGGACACCCCGAGGGCCGTCCGCCCGGCGAAGAGCCCGCCCAGCAGTTCGAGCACGCCGAGTCCCGCCGTCGCGTAGATCAGCGCCCAGGCGGCTCCGCCCACGAACAGGGCGGGGAGGTAGCGGGGCAGCGGCATGCGCATGCTGCCCGCCAGGAAGTTGACGGCCGTCTGGAGGCCGACGGTCAGGAAGGAGACGGCCACCACGGGCGCGCCCCATCGCTGGATGGCCCGCTCGGCGCGCTGGAACTTCGCCGAGGAGATCCGGCCGGCGAACCTGCTGCGCCGGGCACCGGCGCCGGCGAGCCAGCCGACGGCGAACGTCCCTCCGGCGCGGAGCAGGACGATGGCGTACAGGGTTGCGGCCGTGAGCACGATCCTATCCACGGGGCCTCTCGCCCTCCCTCACACCGTGCCTCACCCGCACCCTGCCCCTGCCCGTTCCGTCATCGATAAGCAAGGTAAGCCTAACCGAATACGCATGCGGGGGTACAGGCCGCCGCCGGCCGAGGGGGTCCCGGTGGGCGGTCACGGCCTACGCCCGGACGGGAAGCGCGGCGAGCCCGCGGACGAGGCGGGTGCGCCGCCACTGCAACTGCCCGGGCGGTACGGCGAGGCGGATCCCGGGGAAGCGGGTCAGCACCGCGCGCAGGGCGATCTCCAGCTCGGCCATGGCCAGGGGGGCGCCGACGCAGCGGTGGATGCCGTGGCCGAACGCGAGGTGGGCCGCCGCGTCACGGTCGGGGTCGAGGCGGTCGGGATCCGGGAAGCGGGACGGGTCCCGGTTGGCCGCCCCCAACGCGACCAGGACCGGAGCGCCGGCCGGGATCCGGGTGCCGCCGAGCGTGAGGGCCTGCGTGGTGAAGCGGAAGGTGGCCGTGCTCACCGCCGAGTCGAAGCGCAGCAGTTCGTCCAGCAGGGCGGGGACCGCGTCCGGATCCTGCCGCAGGCGCGCCGGCACGGCCGGGTGCCGGAGCAGCGCCAGCAGGGCGTTGCCGAGGGCGTTGGC
This sequence comes from Streptomyces katrae, assembly GCF_000966975.1. Lineage (GTDB taxonomy): Bacteria > Actinomycetota > Actinomycetes > Streptomycetales > Streptomycetaceae > Streptomyces > Streptomyces katrae. Next base: position 10,617 of record NZ_JZWV01000240.1, read on the forward strand.
GGTGGTCTCGTGTCCGGCGACGAGCAGCAGCACGGCCAGGGAGACGAGTTCCTCCTCGCTCAGGCGGTCCGCTCCGTCCCGGGCTGCGACGAGCCGGTCCAGGAGCGAGCTGCCGGGGGCCGAACGCCTGGCGGCGACGAGGTCCGTCATATAGCCGGCCAGCGCGTGCGAGGCCGCGTCGACGACGTCGGGCTCCGCGGCCGCGAACAGCTCCGCGGACCAGCGCCGGACCTCGGACCGGTCGGCCTGCGGCACTCCGAGCAGTTCGCAGATCACGATGACCGGCAGCGGCACCGCCAGACCGGCCATGAAGTCGAACGGTTCACCGGCGGGCCACCGGTCCAGCAGCTCGTCGGTGACGCGGGAGATGAAGGGACGCAGTTCCCTGACGGCCCCGGTCGTGAACGCCCCCGTCACCAGCCTGCGCAGCCGGGTGTGGCGGGGCGGGTCGCTGGCCAGCATGGTGCGGGCCACCGCCGGGTGCAGGCGGCGCCGTGACCCCTTGCCGGCGAAGAAGGCGCCCGTGTCCTTCGAGAGCCGGGGGTCGGTGAGGGCCTCCCGGGCCTCCGCGTAGCCGGTGACCAGGTAGTCGACCCGCCCTCCGGCACCGGCGGGCACCGGCTGCACCGGGCACGCGGACCGCATGGCCGCGTACGCCGCGTACGCCGCGTAGGAATCGTCCGTCACGGTCCGTCCTCCCCCGGCGACGAGCGGACCGGAACGGTCCGCCCGAACTGTAGCCGTACCCGGTCACGTTTCATGCGGGCGTTCAGCTGTCCCCGAGTGCGAGCTTGATGCCGAAGCCGACGAGTACCGTGCCGGTGATCGCGTCGATCGCCCGCCGTACCGAGCCGCGGTCCAGCCACCGGCGGGCGAGCTGGGTGCCGAATATCAGCGCGCTGAACCAGACCAGGCCCTCCAGGTCGTGGACGGCCGCCAGGACGGCCCCCATCAGCAGGTGCGGGGCGCCGCTGGGGATGAACTGGGGCAGCATCGCCATGTAGAAGACGCCGTTCTTCGGGTTCAGCAGGCTGGTGCCGAGCCCGCGCGCCCAGGACCGTACCCACGTCTCCTCCGCGGCCTCGGCCCCCGCGCCCTCCGCCGGGTCCGCCGACGCGGGCCGGCGGCGCTCCTTGAGGGTGCGGCGGAGCATGCCGATACCCAGCCAGGCCAGGTACACGGCCCCCGCCACGCGCAGCGCGTCGTACAGCAGGCGGGATGCCGTGAGCACCGCGGAGGCCCCGACCGCGGCGGCCATGCCCCACACGAGGACGCCGCAGAGGATCCCGAGCGCCGTCGCGAAGGCCCGGCGTCTGCCCAGGGTGATGGCGGAACGCAGCACCAGGGCGGTGTCCAGGCCCGGCATGATCGTCAGCATGCCCGCCACGACGGCGAAGGAGAGGAGCGCGGAGGAAATGGTCATGCGGTCATCCTGGAGCCGCAGCCGCGATCACGTCCAACACGTACTGCTTCACTGCGCATCAGCAGGTCTGATGCCCGGCCTCCCGGACGTCCGGCAGGGCGCTCCGCGACGCGGAACCCCGGCGCCGGCGAGATCGTTTGGACAAGCGAGTGTTCAGCCCATCGCACGAAGGGATCGATGCCGTGACGTTCCGTACCACCGAGGCGGATGCCCCGTCGACGCTCGACCGCCGCAACGGACCGCATGGCGAGGTCGTACTGCGCCGCCGTGATGACATATACGAAATCATCGTCAATGGCTGTTTCCTGATGGACACCTCCGACGGACGTTCCGAGCGCCTCCTCCTCGATGCGGCCCTCCGGCGGACGACGGCCGCGGAGCCCGCCGTCCTGATCGGCGGACTCGGCGTGGGGTTCTCGCTGGCCCATGCCAGTGGGCAGCCGCGCTGGTCGCGGATCGTCGTCGTCGAACGCGAGGACGCCATCATCGACTGGCACCGCGCCGGTCCCCTGGGCGCGTTCACCGCCGACGCCCTGTCCGATCCGCGGGTGAGCATCCTGCACGCCGACCTCAACGACCACCTGCGCACGTCGGGCGAGCGGTACGACGCCCTCTGCCTCGACATCGACAACGGCCCCGACTGGACCGTCACCGAGGACAACGGCAGCCTCTACTCCCCGAGCGGCCTCGCCGCCTGCCGTGCGCGTCTGGCCCCGGGCGGGGTCCTGGCCATCTGGTCCGCCCGGCCCTCCCCCGCCTTCGAGGGGGCCCTCGCCCGGGCCGGGTTCGAGGACGTGCACAGCGAGGAGGTCCCGGTCGCGCGCGGCGTCCCGGACGTCGTGCACCTCGCCCGCAACCCGTCCTGAGACCGCGTCGGCCCCGGCGGGCCCGGGGAGGGGTCAGCCGGTGGTGGGGCGGGGCCAGGTGACGCGGGTGGCGCACAGGGTGACCAGGAGGGCCGAGCCGGCGACGGCCCCCATGCCCCAGACGAGGCCGCCCGCGCTCGCGATGAAGCCGATCAGGGCCGGTCCGGCCAGCAGGCCGGTGGTTCCCATCGCGGCGACCAGGGCGAGGGCGTCGGGGCCCTTGTGTGCCGCGGCCACGTAGACGCACGGGGTCACGGCGGCCGCCCCGAGGCCGACGCAGGCGAAGCCGATCAGGGTGGGCACGATCCCGCCCGCCGGCAGCGCGAGGGCCAGCCCGGTGCCGGCCAGGGCGCTCCCGGCCCGGACGACGCGGCCGTCGCCCCAGCGGCTGCGCAGGCCGTCCGCGAAGAGGCGGGCGGTCACCATCGTCACGGACACGACGGCGATGCCCAGCGGTGCGATCTGCTCGGAGGCTCCGGCCACCGTGTCCAGGTAGAGGGCCGACCAGTCGTTCATGGCTCCCTCGGTCACGGTCGCGAAGGCCATCGCCGCTCCCATCCACAGGGCGGCAGCCGTCACCACGGCCCGGGACCTGCGAGGCTCCTCCCCGCCGTGGTGGGACGCGTCCGGCAGCAGCCGGGGGCCGGCCCAGGCCAGCAACAGCAGGAGCAGGACGCAGGCCAGGGCGAAGTGGGACGGCAGGTCCGGGGTGAGGGCGGTGACGCCCGAGGCGAGGAGGGCCGCGCCGAGGGATCCGGCGCTGAACGCCGCGTGCAGGCGTGCCATGGCGGTGCGGCCGTGGGCCACCTCCAGGGCGGCTCCCTGCGCGTTCATGGCGACGTTCAGACAGCCCACCGCGACCCCGTCGCAGCAGATGACCGCCAGCGCGGCCGGGTAGTTCGGAGCCAGCGCCAGGGCGGGCAGGAGCAGCGCCAGGACCGCGGCCGAGAGGAGGACGAGGCGCCGGGAGCCGAGCCTGCGCATCAGGGCGGTCACCAGCGGGAAGGAGGCCGCCGCGCTCGCACCGCAGGCCATGAGCAGCAGGCCGAGCCGCGCCTCGGACAGGCCGAGCCGCTCCGTGAGGGCGGGAACCCTGGACGCCCAGGTGGCGTACTGGAATCCGAGGAGGGCGAACACCACCGCGATGCCGAGCTGGGCACGGTGGAAGGGGATCGGGTCGGACGTGGCTCTCGTGCGGGGCTGTTCACTGCGCACCGTGGGGGTGGCCCTTCCGGATCGGCTTGGACATGTAGACGGCGTCGCCGCCGTAGTGCGGTGGTGGAGTGACCCCGGTCCGGGGGCGGTATCCGTGGGCGGCCCAGAAGGTGTCCATGCCGGAGACGGCGACCAGGGAGATCCACCGGTATCCCGCCGCCCGCGCCGTGGCCGACAGGTGGTGCAGCAGGGTCCTGCCGTACCCCCTGCCGCGGAGGTCCTCGGCGACGACGATGTCGTGCAGGTGCAGGTTGTCCGAGCGGTGGACGGTGCGCTGCGGCCGCAGGAGGTCCGGGCAGCGGTCCGGCGGGTAGGGGAAGGCCAGGAGGTAGCCGGCCAGGCGGTGTTCGTGGTGGAGGGTGAAGCAGGTGGACGGCGAGGCCCCGCCCCTCGATTCCAGGGCGGTCCTGCCCTCCGAGAGCCCCCGGGGGCCGTACTCGGCGGCCTCCAGGGCGGCCACGGCGTCCCAGTCGGCGGTGGAGACGCCCCGGATCCGGATCCGGATCCCGGTCCCGGTGCCCGTGCCCGTGTCGGTGTCGGCGTCGGTGTCGGCGGTCATGGCCGGCCCTTCCCGTGGAGCGGTGTGGTCCGGGCGGCGTGCACCAGGGGCTCCCACGCGTCGATGAGGTGCGCGAAGTCCTCCATGTCCGCGCGCGCCTCGGCGAGCAGCCGCGGGCCCTGGCGGTGCAGGCTTTCGGCCGTCCGCGCGTAGGCGCCGCCCAGGGTGCGGTAGGAGCGGGTGAGGGTGTCCAGCCGGTGGACGTTCTCCTCGTCGTCGAGGGCGGTGCTCTCCCGGACGAGCCCGGACACCGCCTCCGCCCGGAGCCGGTGGAGGCCGTCCAGGAGCGCGCCGCCCTCCTGCGCCATGCGTTCGTGGAGGAACCGGAAGGGGAGCATGGACAGCAGGAACTTGGCGTACCGGGTCTGGTAGGCGGTGAAGCCCGCGCCGGTCTTGCGTTCGTCGGTGTGGAAGTTGACGATGTGCCGGTTGTGCAGGACGCCGGGCAGCCCGGCGTGGTAGAGCAGGTGGAAGAGGAAGTAGTCGCTCCCGATGGTGTCGGTGGCCGGGGGCAGCGGGATCCGCTCGTGGACCTCGTGGTGAAAGGCGATGTTGCACATGTCGACCCGCATGGGGTCGACGGGACCGAGCACCGTGCGGTCGTGGGTGAACGGCTCGGTGCCGGCGCCCTTGAACGACTCGTCCACCAGCCGCTCGCGTTCCTGTTCGGACCAGGCGGCGGGCGCCCACAGGCCGATGACCTCTCGGTGGACGTCGGGGGCCCGCTGCTGGAGGTCGGTGAGGTCGACGGACGGTACGCCCACGAAGGAGCCCCCGACCATGGCCACCGTCCTGTCGGTGTGCTCCGCGGCGAGCAGGACCTCGGTGACGGAGCCGGCGGCGTCGGCCGCCTTCCGCCCCAGGAAGGCCAGTTCCTGGCCGATGGGGAAGACGGGTTCGCCGTTCTGCTCCTGGTAGCGGCTGTCGGAGTCGCGGCGGTGCACCGAACGGCAGCCGAGGGCGGCGGCGATCAGGAAGGCACGATTGGTGCAGGCACCGTACGAGACGGCGGGCGGCAGCATGAGGGCGAGCATCCGCTCGGGCCCGGCGAGGCCGGCCCGGTCGATGGCCGCGCGCAGGAAGGCCCGTTGTCCGGCTTCGTCCAGGTGGTGGGCCACGACGCCCGGGGCGAGCCCGGCCGTGTGGACGGCCCGGGCATGCCGGGTGAAGGCGGGCCGGTCGGCGGAGTCGAGGACCAGGAGGTGGACCTCGACCCCGAAGTGGTGTGCCGCGTGGGCGGCCTCGCGGCCGACGGCCTCGATCGTGTCGGCGCAGGCCCGGTTCGTGGGGAGGGTCAGGCAGATCTTGTCCATGTCGTCTCTCCTGTTCACCGCGCCGCGGCCGGTGCGGGGCCCCAGGGATCGAGCCCCAGCAGTCTGCGGCCGAGGCCGTTCAGGGTGGCCCTGCCGTAGCGCAGGGATTCGTGCCGGGTGGCGTCGCCGACCAGGGTTGCGTTCCAGTCGGGGGTGGCGAGCCGGCGCCAGGAGTCGACCCGGGAGGTGCGCAGCCGGGTGTGTTCCTCCAGCGCGGGCATCATGGAGAGGTACTGGACGGCCCTGACACGGTCGGCGGAGGTGTTGGGGGCGACGCCGTGGGCCAGGTGCCCGTTGAAGATGAGCAGATCGCCGGCGGCGAGTTCGGGCCGGATCACGGGGAACTCGGCGCGGTCGATCGCGGGCCTGACGGGATCCCGGCCGGCCGGCTGGGCCGCCTGCCACTGGTCGAACCGCCGGAACAGCTCCGGCGCGCACTGGAAGCCGCCGGTCTCCGGGTGCGTGTCGTCGAGCGCGATGATTCCCTGGACCCGCTGGGGCGGCACGCCGAGCGTGGTGTCCACGTCCCAGTGGAGGTCGATGTCGAAGCCCCGGTCGGTCGGTTCGATGAGGGCGCGGTCGCGGTTGCCGACGTTGGGCGGGTTGAGGTTGAGGCGGTCGAGGGTCACCCACAGCTCCTCGCAGTCCCAGACGTCGACGAAGGCCTCGTAGACGCGCCGGGTCTGGCGGCTGTCCCAGATGAGCTGGTGGTGGTAGGCCTCGACGAAGCCGTAGACGTAGAGGTGGCGGTCCAGTTCTGAGCGGAACTCCCGCTCTGCGTACCATCCGTCCGGCCGGGCGGGGTCCAGGCCCTGGAACTCCCAGGCGAAGTCCAGGAGGCGCCGGGCGGCGGTGCGGGATATGGCGTTCCTGACGATCACGTAGCCGTAGGTCTGCCACGCGGCGAAGTCCTGCTCGGACAGCACGCGTAAGGGGCGGGTCTTGCGCAGGTCCCGCAGCCGGACCGGCGAGAGGTAGGTCTCGCCGTCCGCGCTGAAGTAGGGGCGGTCCGAGACGGCGCGGTACAGGTGGCCGGGGCGTCCGGGAGGGACGGGGTGTTCGAGGGTGTCGGGGGTCGTCATGTCTCGCTCCGGGCTTCGCACCGGGGCGGGCGGACGGGCCGCTCCCCCGGTGTCCTCGTGTCGTGGTCGGTGGCTTCTCGCGGGTCCGGCTCAGACGGCGCCGAGCAGCACCTCGGCCGCGGCGATGCCGCAGACGCGCGTGGCGCCGTGCGTGTTCAGGTGCACGGCGGCGGGTGCGGTGTCCGAGGGGACGCCCATCTCCACGACCACCGCGTCGGGGCGGCGGCGCACCAGGCCGTCGAGGGCCCGCTCCATCCAGGAGTGGCGGGCCGCGTCGCGCACCACGACGACCAGGGCGCGTCCCTCGGCGGGGGCCAGCGCCGCCCGGTCGAGGGCGTCGGCGTGCGCCAGGTCCGATTCCCCGAGCCGGACGGAGGTGGTGTCCGGGCGCAGGGCGCGCAGCGGGTCGGCCATGCCCCAGGGGGTGCCGCCGTCGATGGCGAGGTGGGTCGTGGGCGCCAGCTCCACCACGTGGGGGGCGCCCGCCAGCGGCAGGGCGGTGCGGGCGTCCGGCCGGCGGTGGACCCGTACCGCGCGGCGGGCTGCCGCCAGGCCGGTGTCGCCGTCGCCGTCGCCCTGTGACGCCTCCTGCGGCAGGTTCCGCGACCAGCGGGCGAACTCGGTGACGCGGCCGGAGGCTTCGGCCAGTCGCTCCTCCGGCAGGTCGCCGTCCTGCACGGCGCGCGCCAGTGCTTCGGCGAGTGCGGCGGTGGTGGCCTCTTCCGCGTTCTCGCCGCCGACGCACACGGCGTCCGCGCCGGCGGCCACGGCCTTGACCGTCGCGCCGGTGATTCCGTAGAGGTCGGACACGGCGCCCATCTCGATGGCGTCGGTGACGACGAGGCCGGTGAAGCCGAGTTCGCCGCGCAGGAGGCCGCCCACGATCCGGGGGCTGAGCGTGGCCGGCAGTGTGTCGTCGTACGCGGGAATGAGCATGTGGGCGGTCATCACGCTGCGCACGCCCGCCTCGACGGCCGCCCGGAACGGCGGCAGGGCGACGCGGGCGATCGTCTCGGCGTCGGCGTCGAGGCGCGGCAGTCCGTGGTGGGAGTCGACGGTGGTGTCGCCGTGGCCGGGGAAGTGTTTGGCGCAGGCGGCGACGCCGGCGGACTGCAGGCCCTGGATCCAGGCGGCGGTGTGGCGGGCGACGGTGGCGGTGTGCGCGCCGAAGGAGCGGACCCCGATCACCGGGTTGAGGGGGTTGGAGTTGACGTCGGCGCTCGGCGCGTAGTTCAGGGAGATGCCGGCGGTGCGCAGGTCCCGTCCGAGTCCGTGGGCGACCTGGAAGGTCAGCTCGGGGTCGTCGACGGTGCCCAGGGCGAGGTTGCCGGGGCGGGAGGAGCCGGTGTGCCGCTCCAGGCGGGTGACGTCGCCGGCCTCCTCGTCGACGGCGATGACGAGGTCGGGGTTCTCGGCGCGCAGCGAAGCGGTGAGCGCGGCGACCTGTTCCGGGGTCTGGATGTTGCGTCCGAACAGGACGACGGAGGAGAGGCCGTCGGCGATCCTCCGGAGCACCCAGTCGGGGGCTGTGGCTGTCTCTTATACACATCTCT
>NZ_JZWV01000241.1 GCF_000966975.1 Streptomyces katrae
AGCCGGGCTGGAGCACGGAGTTGGCGAGGCGGGTGAGGCGGCGGTGGCGCTGGTCGGGCATGGGGGTCCTTGCGCAGAGGTGACGGTGAGGGGAGGCCGGGGGGGGCGCGTGGCGGGGGCCCGGAGGGCCGGGCCCCCTCGGGTCCGCTACGGGTGCGTGCCCGGTGCGGTGGTGTTCCCGTCCGGCGGCGGGCCGGCGTTGAGGCGTTCTTCCAGGACGGCGTCGGCACGGCGGCCCGCGGCACGGGGCGGCCGGCCCGTCAGTACGTCGGTGAGCAGGGTCTTGACGGGGTTGGGGGCGGCCTCGACGGTGGGCCAGCGGGGGTCGACCGGGGTGGTGTGCGCGTTGGCCGCGGCCTGGGCCTGGACCCGGACCCCGGGGTTGTCGATCGTCCCGGCGAGGGCGAGCCGGTTGGGCAGGACCCCGTTGGCGGTGGCCAGGCGTTCCTGGAAGGCGGGCCCGGTCAGGGCGGCAACCCAGTCGGCGGCCAGGTCGGGCTGCCGGCCGCGCTGGGCGACGGCCAGGTTCGATCCGCCGAGGAAGACGCTGCCGGGGCGGTCCGCCGAGGTTCCCGGGACGGGGAACATGTCCAGCTTTCCGCGGAGTGCGGGGTTGATGCGTTCGGCGTCGGCCAGTTCCCAGGGCAGGCCGATCATCTGGGCGGTCTGTCCCTTCGCCAGCACCTCGTACTGGAGCGGGTGGGCTTCGTCCTGGTCCTTGGGGGCCCGGGAGAACGACTGGAGCGCCTGGTAGTACTCCAGGGCCTCGACGGCGGGCCGCGTGCTCAGCCCGCCCCGCCACCGCATGCCGTCGTACTCCGCGATCCGCCCGCCGCGGTCGTGGAGGAACCCGGACAGCACGTACCAGTTCTGGCCCGGGAGGTGGAGGGGCTGGAACCCGGGCTCGGCCCGGTGGGCGCGGGCCAGGGTCCGGTTGGTGCGCAGCCATTCCTTCTGGTCCCGCGGCCGGGTGAGCCCGGCCTCCTCGAAGAGGTCCTTGCGGTAGATCACCACGCGTGAGGCGGCGTACAGGGGAATGCCGTACTGGCGCCCCTGCCAGTTCCCGGACTCGCGCAGGGAGGGGATCCACTCCGCCGCGCCGAGCCGGCCGGACTGGTCGGAGAGGTCCTTCAGCAGCCCCTTCGCGGCGAAGTACGGGGTCGTGGTGGTGCCGGTCTCCACGACGTCCGGCGGCGCGTCGGAGTTCAGGGCCGTCTCCAGCCGTTCGTCGATCCCCGGCCATCCCTGCATCCGCACGTTGACGGTGACTCCGGGGTGGGCCTGCTCGAACTCGCCGGTGAGCCGATCCAGTTCGGGCTGGGGGACGGATCCCCACATCAGCCACACGGTGAGTTCCCGGGCCGGGGAGGAGCCGCCGGCGGCGGCGTTCGCCGCGGTGGCCGGGCTCAGCAGGAGGAGGCCGGCGAGGAGGGCCGCGGCGCGGCGCAGACGTCGTGCCATGTCGTTCCTCTCTTGGGTTCCTTGGGAGGCGGGGGCGTCAGTGGGAGACGGGGTGGACGTGGCCGTCGTAGGAGCCGGCGAGGAAACGGCGGGTGCCGGTGTCGTAGGTGAGGGAGGAGATGCCGGCGGTCGTCACCCGGGTCGTGGCCCAGGTGCCGAGGGTGACGTCGTACACGGCGACCAGGCCGTGGTAGGAGCCGGTGGCGACGAACCGCCCGTCGGGGGTCGCGGCGACGGACTTGATCGAGTGGTCGTGCGGGGTGGTGACCACGGTGGGTTCGAAGCCGCGCCACAGCCGCAGCTTGTAGTCGCGGCTGACGCTGGCGAAGTCTCCGCCGGGGAGGGCGGCGCAGCCGTTGGCGATGCGGTCGTGGGCGTCGTCGACGTGGTGGATTTCGGTGAGGGTCTCCACGGAGAACCAGGTGGCGCTGCCGTCGGCGCAGACGGAGAAGATCCGGTCGCCGGAGACCGCGAGGCCCTTGACGGCGTTGGCGTGCAGGCGCAGGGTCGTCTCGTGCCGGAAGGTGCCGTCGGCCGCCACGGAGAAGACGATGCCCTCGCCCGTGTAGGCCCCGACGACCACGTGCGGGACACCGTCGCGTTCGAAGGCGGCGCCGCAGTTGAGCGGGGAGCGGTGCTGGTGGAGCACCTCGCCGGTCAGCGCGTCGAAGACCTTGCCCATCTGGCCGCCGGTGACGACGCGTCCGCCGACGGGGGTGAGGAAGTTGCACAGGCTGCCGGTCTCGCTGTGCGGGGTGCCGTCGGCCCACAGCACTCCGGCGTCGCCGATGGTGAGGGTGCGGCCCGCGTCCACGAGCACCGCGTTCACGCAGGGGGTGCCCTCGATCCCGTCGAGGTTCCACTCCCGGGCGGCGATGCGGTAGGTGGCGTACGAGGAGCCGAAGGTGGCGAAGGCCAGGGTGTCGCTGTCGAGGAAGGCGCAGGACCGCGGCCAGACCTCCGGCGGCAGCGAGGACGTGGCGACGGGGGCGAGCGGGCCGGAGGTGTCCCACACGCGCAGGGTGCGGTCGTAGCTGAGGCTGACCAGGAGTTCCCGGTCGGCGTTGTAGACGAGCCGCTTGATGCCCGCCTCGTGTGCCGGGTGGGTGGTCGTGGCGCCGTCGTCGGCGATGGCGATGATCTCGCCCTCGTCGTTGCCCGCGTAGATGGCGCCGGAGCGGGTGATGGCGACCGTGTCGGTCTCGACGCCGTCGAGGTCGATCTCGGCGAGCATGCCGCCCGTCTCCAGGGACCAGCGCTTGATGGTGCCGTCGTCGCTGGAGGAGACCAGCTCGTCCCTGCCGGTGACCCACTCCACGGAGATGACGTCCGCGGTGTGGCCGGTGAAGGTGGCGCGGAGCGCGCCGGTGAAGTCGAAGACCCGTACGCGGTGGTCGCGGGAGGCGGTGGCGATCAGCTGCTTGGCGGGGTGGAAGACGGACATCTCGACGTCGTCCTTGTGGTCGGCGAGTACGGCGACCAGCCGGAGGTCGGGGACCGACCACAGGCGGGCGGAGTAGTCACTGGAGGAGCTGACCAGGTGGCGGCCGTCGGGGCTGAACGCAGTCTGGTTGCTCAGGTGGTCGTGGGTGGCGCGGGCGAGGGCCTGCTTGCGGGCGGCGTCCCAGAGGATCAGCTGGTTGTCGTAGCCGGCGGTGGCGACGTACCGGGTGCCGTAGGCGGCGACGCCGCTGATGGGGCCGTAGTGGCGGATCACGTGGGTGTCTCCCTCGGGGTGGGTGTGGAGTGACGGGTGTGGGTGCGTACGGTGCTGCCGGTGCGTACGGGCATGCGTGGGCGGGACGGGGTGCGACGGGGG
>NZ_JZWV01000224.1 GCF_000966975.1 Streptomyces katrae
GGGCTGCCCTGCCGGCCGTCGAGGGCCCTTCGGACGGCAGCCGCCCCTCGGTCGGGCACCGGCCGCGTCATGAGCCGGCCGGCGTGCGCGGCAGGGTCCGCGGGGCGGGTACCGACCGGGTGATCTCGCGGATCACCTCGTCGGCGTCGATCTGGCGGACCCACAGTTCCGGCTTGAGCGTGATCCGGTGGGCGAGGGCGGGCACCGCCACGGCTTTGACG
>NZ_JZWV01000225.1 GCF_000966975.1 Streptomyces katrae
GCTTTGACGTCCTCCGGGGTCACGTAGTCCCGCAGTTCGAGCACGGCACGGGCTCGGGCCAGCTGCACCAGGGCCAGGCCGCCTCGTGGAGAGGCCCCGACCTGGACGTGCGGGTGGGCGCGGGTGGCGCCGACGAGGGCGACGGCGTAGTCCAGCAGGTCGTCGTCCACCTCGACGCGTTCCACGGCGGCCCGCATGGCCAGCACCTCGCCCGGCCCGCTGAGCGTGCGCAGCACCGCTTCGGGCGCGGCCCGGTCGACGCGTGCGCGCAGCATGCCGGCTTCCTCGGCGGGCGTGAGGTAGCCCATCCGCACCCGCAGCAGGAAGCGGTCGAGCTGGGCCTCCGGGAGGGAGTAGGTGCCCTCGTACTCGATGGGGTTGGCGGTGGCCACCACCACGAAGGGGTCCGGCAGCGGGCGGGTGGTGCCGTCGACGGACACCTGGGACTCGGCCATCGCCTCCAGCAGGGCCGCCTGGGTCTTGGGCGGGGTGCGGTTGATCTCGTCGGCGAGGAGCAGCTGGGCGAAGACGGGGCCGGGCCGGAAGACCATGTCGGCGGTGCGCTGGTCGTAGAACGGGGCGCCGGTGACATCGGAGGGCAGCAGGTCGGGGGTGAACTGGACGCGGGAGAAGTCCAGTCCGAGGGTGGTGGCGAAGGAGCGGGCCAGCAGCGTCTTGCCGAGTCCGGGCAGATCCTCGATGAGGACGTGGCCCCCGGCGAGGATGCCGAGCATGACCAGGGCGAGCGGTTCCGCCTTGCCGACCACGGCGGTGCGGATCTCGTCGAGCACGGCTGCGGCCCGCTCGCCCGCCTGTCGGGGCGTCAGGACGGTGCGGTCCGGGCTGGTGTGCGTGCTGGTCACGAGCGGTTCCTCACGGCGACGGGTCGGGTGGCTGGTTGCGGCGGCCGGCTTGGGGCCGGCGATGGTCACAGGGATTCCAGGCGGTCGAGCAGGGAGCGCAGGACGGGTTCGGGGAGGGTGGGTTGCGGAGCGGGCGCCCCGGGGTCGATCCACGGCCACAGCGTGTTGCCGACCAGCGCCCGGGCCCGGTCCGGGTTCCGGTACATCTCCACCCCGTGCCGCTCGGCCAGCCGGGCCGCGAACAGCCTTTGGAGCTGTGGTCGCATGACGGTGCGCAGGTGTTCTTCGCCGTCGTCCCCGAGGGCGTCGGCCACGGTGCGCCGCCACCGGCCGAGCGCCGGGGCCCGGCCGCTCAGCACGCGCGTCGGCCTGCGCAGTCCGGCGTCCTGGGCGGCGCCGCCGGCGGCGTAGCGCCCCAGGGCCAGTGCGACGGTGGTGAGGAGTGCGGCTCCGGTGGCGGCCGCGGCGGCGCCGTCGGTCAGGGCGAGCAGCACTTCGGCCGGAAGGGCCAGGGCCGCCAGGACGGCCAGCGAGTCCCGTACCGGACCGGGCGCCGGCCGCACGGAGCCGGTACGGGTCCGGATCCGTATGCCCGCCTTCACCCGGCACCCGCCCCGGCCCGGGGTCCGTCCCCCTGCGGGCGCAGGCCGTGGGCGATCTCGGCGAGCGCGGCCGCCGCCCGGTCGCGGTGGCCGCCGTGCATGGGGTGCGTGGAGTAGCGTGCCTCGCGGAACAGGGCGGTGAGCTCGGTGGCGGCGTCCGCTGCGGACAGGCCGCCGTGGAGGGCCCGTTCCAGCAGGTCGTGCGGGCTGTCCGAGGCGTGGCGGGCCACGCCGGAGTCGGCGAGCGACTCCTCCATGGCGAGGTAGCAGGCGATGACGGCCGCACTCACGTCGGTCGCGTCCTGCAGGGCACGGCGTCCGCGATCCACGGCGGCGGCGAGGGGTTCCCGCTCGCCGCCGGGGGTCTCGGCCACCGCCGCAGCCTCGGGCTCCGTCGGATGGCGCAGATACCGCCACAGGAGGCGGAACGCGAGCACGAGGGCCGCGGTGAGCAGGGCGAGGCCGAGCACGAGGAGGACGCGCGTCAGCCCGGAGTGGCTGCCGGCGTCGGGGGCGGCGGGCGGTGCGGGCGGCGCCGTGGGCACGGGGACCGGGGGCGCGAGGGGAAGCGAGGAGGGGCCTGGGCCACCGCCGTTCGGGGGTGCGCCACCGCCGCTGTCGCTGTCCGGGGCACCGAAGCGGTGCAGGGCCACGATGAGCAGCGGGAGGGCCGGCGGGGCCGCCGTCAGCACACGGCGCACACCGTCCGCCAGTCGCTGTTCCACCGGGTCGAGCGTCTCCTGGGCGCCGATCCGCTCCACGTACTTCGCGCGCAGTGCGATCCCGCCGAAAAGGGAGAGCAGGGCGAGACCGAGAACCAGGACGGGGTTTTCGCCGAGCGGCCCGCGGCCCTCGGCGAACAGACCCGCGCCGGGGTGCAGCAGCAACGCCCCCAGGGCCATTCCGCCCACGACCAGTAAGCCCAACACCGCCTGCGCGGAACCGATGTGGCCGTGCTCGCGTTCCACCACCGCCCCCTCCCCCGAGACCGGCAGCTTCGCACACCGGTCACAGGTGATCAATAAGCTCACGACGCCACGGCGTGCCCGCCCCTCCTGGGCTCTGGCAGTCCGCACCGGGCAGGGGAACCCTGCCGCCGAGCTCGGAGGCGCTCCGCATCGTCTGACAGGGTCGGCTGCGGCCGGGACGCGTCCGGCGCCCGGGTGGGCGTGCCGGCGGCGGCCAGACCTGGTACATGCGGATGGAGGCGGCTTCGCTCCGCCCGCCGGCGACAGGACCGACCAGGTGCTGGTCGGCTCGGTCCTGTTCCCGTTCCCCTTCATCAACGACCCCGTCCTCTCGCGAGCCCGGCAGGGCCAGGAGAACCCGTACTACGTCCTCAAGCGCTACGGGTCCTGGCGCAACGTCTACTACTACGAGCACTCCGGCGCGTCCGCCTACACCAAGGAGGAAGAGGTCACGGTCGGCGTGACCACCTCCAACACCAAGGAGGTCGAGCACACCGCCGGCGTCAAGCTGACCGCGACCTCGGAGTTCAGCTTCATAGGCGCGTCGACCACCCTGAGTGTGGTCTCCACGACGACCACCAGCACCAGTGAGAACACCCGCAAGACCACCGTCAGGCGCGAGTACCCGGCAGGACCACGCCGCGCGGAGGCCATCTGGTACCGCGAGGACCGGTTCGTCCTGGAACGCCTCAACGGCGAGCACGTCCTGGAATGGGCCGTCCGCAACCCGGATCGCGTGATCACCGACGCCTACCCGGCCAGATGACCCAAGGATTCGGCGGTTTGGCGAGCACGACCGCGGAGCGGGAAGAGCGGGATCACCAGAGTGGCTGATCTCCACCGTGGACCGGGCCAGAAACCACAGGTGCCGTACGGGCGTCTCTGCCGCCGCGAGTGGAGAGCACCGTCCGGCACCAACGACCTGGGGGGCACCCGCGATGGCCCGAAAGTCCCGAGGAACCTGGAAGACCTGGAGATCCTGGAGAGCGCTGACCACCGCTCTCGTGATCCTGATCGGCCTGACCGCCGCCGGGGCGGCATCCGCCACCGCCGACCCGGGCGGACCGTTCGCGCCCAACGTGGACCAGCACTGCGCCATGCAGAACAGTGGCAGCGGTCCCATGACGACCTCGATACCCGTCGACCGGATCACCCTCAACCTCGAGACCGTCGGCTACCCCCCGACCGACTCCACCATCACCGCCTCCTACACCATCAGCGGCAGCACCAGGACCGGCACCGCCGGCGGCACGTTCGACACCGCCAGGAAGAACGCCACGTTCAACTTCTCGGTGCCCAACCCGCCGCCGGGCGCGACACTGACCGTCACCTACCAGGTGTGGGTGCACGGCGTCTACTACAGCAACTTCGTGAGCGCTCCGCTGGCGCCCTGCACCTGGGACAACCCCACCTACGTCGACGCCTCGACGTGGAACGACTACGTGACCGTGACCGGCGTCTCCCAGCGCTGCGAGACCGTCGACATCGGCGTCGGCGGCAGGCACGCCTACCTCCGCGAGGACATCGTGACGGTGAACGTCGCGCACGGTCCGTCCTACGGACCCTCGCCGTACGCGGGCCGGTCGGTCTGGGCCGACTACTGGATCGTCGGTCAGAAGGCCTACACCTCGGGATCGTCCGGCGTCTTCGACACCGACGGCAAGGCCACGCTGTCGTTCGTGATCCTCGCTCCGACCACCGGCGCCGAACTCGACGTCCTGGCAAGCGGCCAAGCGGGCTCGCGAACCTTCCCCGGCCACTCCTGGGCCACCATCACCTGCTGACCTCGGGGGCTCGTCCTCCGGCACCACCAACCCCACCCTGGGAGGAGTCGACCGTTCAGTAGGTCGTACCCCCGACGCGCTACCGCGCCGGCGCGAGCCCCCTGGGCACGCCGTGCAGCCGGCCCGGGCCGCGTAACGCACGGCGCTTGCCGGCCCGGCGGCCGCGCAGTTGTGCACCGACCTGAACGAACTCCGTTCCGACAAGAGCGCGTACAACGATGTCAGGGACGGCTGGGACGAGGTCTCGAAGTCCACGGCGGCATGGAGCGCGGCGCAGCAGGAGGCCGTGAAGTCCGCGGCGGACGGCCTGAAGGGCGATCAGCGGGAGGCGAGTACGGAGTCGTCGAGAGCGCCCGCGCCAGGCAGGTGGTGCCGGGCGGCTATCAACGCGGCGTACACGTCCGCCGTACCCGTGGCCACGCACAGAGCCTGCTCCACGTCCCTCATCTCCCTGCGCACCGACGAGGCGTCGTCTGCGGCATCCAGTACCGACAGCGCCCAGTAGCGGTCGACGAGGCCGGGGAGCACAGCCGGGTGAGCCAACAACATGGGATCCGCCTTCCGTCAACTGATCGATCTTGTGGCCGTCGCCTACCCCGTCGATCACGGTTGAATCCCCGCACGCGCGCCCCGCCGCGCCCTCCCCGTCCGCAGGAGCGGCAGCTGCGGGACTCGCGGTGCCGGCAGCGTGCGGGTTTTCAACTCCGCGCGCGGTGTGACTGAACGTCGCCTGCGGCGCGCTCGGTCCGCTCGGCTCCTCCCTCGCCGGTGCGCGCGCTCGTGCCCGCAATCGCCACCGCCTGACCGCTCACACGTACGCGGGGGTCCGTGGTGGATGCCTCGACCCGGAGCAGGCTGAGCCGGCCGAGGTCCTCGCCCTGGCGGATGGTGAAGGCGCCGGAGGGCGGGAGGGCTCCGAGGGTGCGCAGGTAGCCGCCGAAGGCGGCGGCCGCGGATCCGGTGGCCGGGTCCTCGACGACACCGCCGATCGGGAAGGGGTCGCGGGCGTGGAAGAGGTCCTGGGTCTCACGCCAGACCAGCTGGAGCGTGGTCCAGCCGTGACGGTGCATCACCTCGGCCAGGGCGTCGAAGTCGTAGTCGAGGGCCGCGAGACGCTCGCGGGTGGCAACGGCCAGGACCAGGTGCTCGTTTCCGCCGAAGGCAACGTGCGGGGGGAGCGCGGTGTCGAGGTCTTCGGGGGACCAGTGCAGGGCGGCGAGGGAGGCGTCCACCTCCTCGTCGGCCGCCGGCCGGGAGCGGGTGGGGACGCTGGTGAGCGTCGCGGTCACGGAGCCTTCGCGGTCAGCGGAGGTGTCCAGGGCGATCTCTCCCACCGGCGTGTCGAAGACGAGCGGCCCGGGCCCGAGCCGTTCGGCCAGGGCCACCGCGGTGGCGACGGTGGCGTGGCCGCAGAAGGCGACCTCGGCCAGCGGGCTGAAATAGCGCAGCCGGAACCGGCGGGCCGCATGGTCGGCGGCAATGACGAAAGCGGTCTCCGAGTAACCGACTTCGGCGGCGGTCGCGAGCATGGCGGCATCGCCCAGTGCGGCCGCGTCAAGCACGACGCCGGCCGGATTGCCACCGGCGGGGTCGGTGGTGAAGGCGGTGTAGCGCAGGATTTCGGGGTGCGTCCTCAGGTTCATGCGCCCACTGTCACACTCCGCAGTCATCGTTACAAACGATGGATCCCGATCGGATCCATCGAGGTATCCGATGGCGGTGACTATCGTCTACGGCATGGACACCAGACTCCTGCGCACCTTCACCACCGTTGCCCGGACCGGGAACCTGACCGCCGCCGCGGAACGCCTGCACCTCGTCCAGTCCACCGTCACCGCCCACGTGCAGGCGCTGGAGAAGGAGCTCGGCCTGTGCCTGTTCGACCGGCTGCCGCGTGGGGTGGTGCTCACGGGCGCCGGACGCGAGGTACTGGGGCAGGCCGAGGCAGTCCTGGAGGCCGAGTCCCGGCTGCGCGCGGTCGCCTCCTCGGCGGGTGGCACGGGCGGCCGGGTGACCGGACGCGTGGTGCTGGCGAGACGCTGGTGTCCGCCCGGCTGCCGGGAGTCGTCGCCGCGCTGCGGCACAGCCACCCCGGGGTCGAGGTGGACATGCGCACGATGGGGACTTCGGCCGCCGTCGCCGCGCTCCGTGCCGGCGAGCTGGATCTGGCCCTGCTGCTGGAGGACGAAGCCGTGTTCCGCGATGTCGAATGCACGCCGCTGGCCCGCGAACAGCTGGTCCTCGTCTGCTCGCCGGAGCACCCCGCCGCCCGCAGGGCCCCTGGTTCGCCCACCGACTGGGCGGAGCTGGCCCGCGAGGACTACTTCCTGCACGAGCAGGGCTGCTCGTACAGCGACCGCTTCCTTGAGCGGCTGCTCGCCGCGGCGCCGGGCGCGCAGCCCCGCATCACGCGCTTCGGCAGTCTGGAGGTCGCCAGGTCCTGCGTCGCGGCGGGCCTCGGCC
Source organism: Streptomyces katrae (assembly GCF_000966975.1). Classification (GTDB taxonomy): domain Bacteria; phylum Actinomycetota; class Actinomycetes; order Streptomycetales; family Streptomycetaceae; genus Streptomyces; species Streptomyces katrae. The sequence goes on from NZ_JZWV01000225.1 coordinate 6,681, forward strand.
TCAGCCTGCTGGCCCGCGCCAATGTCGCGGACGCGCTCACGACGGGCCGCCTGGCACAGGTGCCCGGCCCGCGGTTCCCCGACGTCACCGTCCAACTGGCCCGACATCGCCGACGCCGGCTCTCCCCCGCGGCGGCCGCCCTCACCACGGAACTGCCGCACCACTTCCCACACTGAACGAGCCGGTCCGGGCCGCCGGCAGTGCGGCCGGCTGGGCGCAGTCCTCAGCGGGGTGTCGTCGGCGGCCGCGCGCACCCCGGTCCCCACGACAAGCACGGCGACCCCGGCAGGCGCGGCGCAGTGGCTCGGCCGACTGAGCGCGGTCGTCGTTCAGGCCTTGCTGAGCAGCTGGGTCGCCGCGCGGCCGAACATCAGGCGGGCCGTCCGGTTCAGGACGCCGTCGAAGAGGCGGGGCAGGAAGCGGATGCGCAGTTCCTCCCGCCACACCACCCGGCTGCCGCTGCCGGCCCCTGGCCGTACCTCGATCTCCGCCCAGCCCAGGACGACGCGGCCCCGCTTCTCCAGCCGGCACAGGCCGGGCTCGCCGCCCACCGGCGGGCGCCAGACCGTCACCTCCATGACGTCGTCGAAGGACACCGGTCCGAGGCCCGAGCGGGCCACGAAACGCGTTCCCGGACGTGTGGGCGGCGCGGTGAGCACCTCGATCCTGGTGAGCGGGACCACCTCGGCGTGGCGGGGCCATTCCGTCAGCCTGCGCCACGCCTCCGCGGGGGTGAGCGGGGGCGTGCGTTCGAGAGAAAAGGCGGGCACGGCACGATCCTAGGGAATCGCCGCCCTCTTCTTCGCCCGGACATCACCCGGACGGCGGCTTGACGTCAGGCCGGGACGAGCCCGGTTGTTCCGTTCGGAGCAGTCTGGGCCGTAGGGATTGTGCATCGCGTTCCCGTGACCGCTGCAGTCGGGAGGCGCCATGGTGGTGACCGCTGTGTTCCTGCCGGTACTGGTCGTGTTCATGCTGTTCGGGCTGGATGCCCTGGAGAACGCCCTCTTCCCCCGCCAGGCGCCACACCCCGGCACCGACGGGGAGGATCTGTCCGGCTGACCGGCCGTAAGCTGGCCCGGCGCCGACGCGGAACGATCAACAAGGGGAATGAATGAGCAACTTGGGCAACAGCATGGCATCGAAGTACTACGACCTGGCGTGGCGGCACAGCACGAGCGCCAATGAGGCGTTCCAGAACTGGATGCTCCGCAAGGAGCAGGATTCCCATGCGGAGGCGATGCTCCACGCCCAGATGGCCGCCATGTACGCGGGCATGGCCGCAGCGGCGAAACTCACCGACTGAGGAGGTGCCTTCCGGCTCAGGGTAGATCAGCCCGGCGTCAGGCCTGGGCGGTGGGGCGCACGACGATCTCGCTGACGTCGACGCCGTCGGGTTGTTCGATGGCGTAGCCGATGGCGGAGGCGATGGCCGAGGGCGGCATGGCGATCTCGTCGCGCTGCCGGGTCATCGCGGCCGCGGCTTCAGGGCTGGCTCCCTTGCCGATGCCTTCGGTATGGGTGAAGCCGGGTGAGACGAGTGTGACGCGCAGGTCCGGTCCCGACTCCTGGCGTAGGCCCTCGGTGAGCACCTTCACCGCCGTCTTGGTGGCCGCGTAGACCCCCTGGGGGGATTTGACGACGTAGGCCGCGGTGGAGCCGACGTTGACGAACTGGCCGAAGCGCTGACGGCGGAAGATGGGCAGAGCCGCCCCGATGCCGTTGAGCAGGCCGGTGATGTGCGTGGCGACCATGGTGTCCCAGTCGTCCTGGCGCAGGTCGTCGAACGGCGAGACCGCCATCGTGCCCGCGTTGGAGACGAGGACGTCGAGCCGACCGTACCGGTTGAGGGCCGTCTCCGTCAGGCGCTGGAGGTCTTCACGGCGCGTGACGTCGACGACGACGCCGGCGGCGGTGCCGCCCTTCGCCGTGATGCCGTCCACGACGGAGTTCAGTCGCTCCTCACGCCGGGCTCCGAGCACGAGTTGGGCGCCTTTCGCGGCGAGGTAGGCCGCGGTTGCCTCACCGATGCCGCTACTGGCACCTGTGATCGCGATGACTTTGCCCTGGATGCCCGACATGACCGGCCTCTCTTCTTGGGGGGGCCCGCGCCTGTCAGCGCGATGACCTACAGTGAAACCGGAGGCGTCCCCAGTTAGCCCACCCTAAACGGGGGCGTGTCCGGTCAGCAAGCACGCAGGGCTTCGAAGAGGGGATGGCAGGCACCGATGACTGAGGGAACGCCTCGGCCGCTGAGGGCTGACGCCCGGCGGAACAGGGAGAAGATCCTCACGGCCGCTGTCCACGTCTTCACGACGCAGGGGCTGGAGGCCCACCTGGAACGCATCGCCAAGGAGGCGGGCGTGGGCAGTGCGACCCTGTACCGCAACTTCCCCACCCGGGAGGCCCTGATCGAGGCGGTCTACCGCAACGAAGTGGCCCACCTGTGCGAAGCCGCCCCCGCTCTCCTTGCGCAGAAGCCGCCGGCAGAGGCACTGCGCGCGTGGACACGCCTGTTCCTGGACTACGTCACCGCCAAGTACGGCATGATCGACGCCCTGCGCGCCATCGCCGCGACGGGAAACAACCCTTACGGCCACAGCCGGGAGATGATCCAGGCCGCCATCACCTCACTCATGGACGCCTGCATGGCCGCCGGGGCGATCCGCACCGACATCCAGCCCACCGACATCGGGGCCGCCCTGGAAGGCATCGCCCTCACCTCGGCGGGTGCTGAACACCGCCAGCAGGCGGAGCGCCTGCTCGACCTCACCCTGGACGGCCTCACGGTCCTCACCCTGGACGGCCTCACGGTCCGCCCGTGAGGACTCCTACCGGGGGCCGCCCGCTCCACCACGGCAGGGCCTCGGGCGGTCCTCCACCGCTCCCTTCGTCGTCCGGCTCGGGCCTCGGCCGGATGCGCGTGGGGCTTGACCCTGACCCTCGGGTCAGGGGTTAGCGTCCCGGCACCCGTCGCGCCCACGTCCAGGAGGCCCGCCCGTGCCGACCACCGTCCTGCCCCGCACCGCCCGCGAGGTCCGCCTCGTCGCCCGCCCCGACGGCCTGCCGGCACCACGCCACTTCACCGTCACCCGGACCCCGTTGCCCGAGCCGGGACCCGGCCAGGTGCTCGTGCGGAACGAGCACTTCCTGGTCTTCCCCGGCCTGCGCACCCTGATCGGCGGCGAGACCGACGGCCTGCCCCTGCCCCTCCTGCAGCCCGGAGACACCCTCTTCGGCCCCGCCGTGGGCGAGGTGCTCGCCGCCCCCGCCGACGGCCCGCTGCGCCCCGGCGACCGGGTGGCCCACCTGGCGGGCTGGCGTGACCACGCCCTCCTGCCGGCCACCGAGGTGTCCCCCCTCGACCCGGCCCTGCCGACAGCGGTCGCACACCTCGCCCAGGGCTCCGCCGCGTACGGCGCCCTGACCCGGCTGGCCCCGGTCCGGGCCGGCGACGTCGTCCTGGTCACCGGCGCGGCCGGCGCGGTCGGAACCCTGGCCGGACAGATCGCCCGGCTCCTGGGTGCCGCACGGATCCTCGGCAGCACCGGCTCTCCCCACAAGGCCGATCGCCTCGTACGGGAACTCGGCTACGACGAGGTGCTGTTGCGGGGTCCGGAACACCCGCCCTTCGCCGACCGGCTGCGGGCCGCCGCCCCGGACGGCATCGACGTGGTCCTCGACACCGTGGGCGGAGAGCAGCTCTCGGCCGCACTGGAGGTGGCCCGGCAGGGTGCCCGCGTGGCCGTCGTCGGCACGCTGGCCGGTCAGATGGCCGCGGAAGGGGACGGTGGCACCGCGCCCGTGGAGATCGACACCTTCCGGCTGGTGGTCCGGGGCCTCTCGCTGCGCGGATACGCCGGCACCGATCACCCCGACGTGCAGGCCGAATGGCGCGAGCGGTTCGGCGGCTGGCTGCGGTCCGGCGCGATCCGCTTCCCCTACTCGACCGTCGAGGGAATCGACGGGGCCGTGCGGGCGTTGCCCGAACTGATCGCCGGACGCCATTTCGGCGCGGTGGTCGTGCGGTTGTAGCCGTACGCCACCCGTACGGGCACACGGCAGCGGACCGGGACGGGGTGGGGTGGGTCGGATGCGCATCGGTGACGCGGCGGCAGCGGCGGGGACCACGGCACGGGCCCTGCGCCTCTACGAACAGCGCGGCCTGCTGCCCCCGCCCGCCCGCACCGCATCCGGACAGCGGGAGTACGGCCCCGAGGACGTCGCCCTGGTCCGGGTGATCAGGGAACTGCTCGCGCTGGGCCTGACCATCGGGGACCTGCGCACCCACGCGGACCGCCTCCCGCTGCTCACCCGTGACCCGGCGCCGGCCTGCGAGTCCGGGACCGGCGACGGCGGCTTCGCACCCGTGGTCGACCGCCGCATCGCCGCCCTCGACGCCGAGCTGGCCAGACTCGGCCGGCAGCGCGAGGAACTGGCCCGGCGAACCGGCCGCGGGACACACCCACGGGCCGACTGACAACCGCTCAGGGCTCCGCGACTCCCCGCCGGGAAGGCGGTGGTGCGTGACGGGCACGGGCCGCATCCTGGGCTCGGCCCGTGGCGGCCGCACGCGCGACTGGGGCCCCAACTCCGCATGTAAAAAACGTAGTTGAACCATTGATGCGAGCGAGTACCCTGATCATGAAACGCTCGGAGATCAACAGATTCTCCGGATGCAACGACGCCATCGACCGAACGGGGGGACATTCTCGTATGTCCAAGAACATCGCCGCACGCGCCGCCGCGGCCGCCGGCAGCCTCGCCCTGGCCGCCACCGGAGTCCTCGTCGGCGCGGGTACGGCCTCCGCCGGCTCCAACGGGCAGCAGATCGCCTACACGGACCACGCGACGCCCGGCTACCGGCACTCGATCGAGCTCTACGGGTACAACAACAACGGCGAGGAGAGCCTCGGCTGTTTCAACATCGACTCGGGCGGCACCACCCGCATCTCCGGCTGGTGGTGGCGGGGCGACCTCACGGTCAAGGCGTACAACAGCTACAACTGCCAGAACAGCTACAGCTGGGGAACCCACGTCTCCGTCCCGTACTCTCAGAGCGGCGACTGGACCTACGTCACGGGCTATTAGGCCCGTGCGGCCCGGCGCACCGGGCCGTGGGTCGCGCGTGATCCACGGGTAGGGCAGCGCGCGATCGCGTCGCGTGCGGCCCTTGCCACCATCGCGTCGCCGCGCCCGCCTTCGTCCTCGGTCCGGGGAAGAAAGGCGGGCGTCTGCCGTTGTGAGCTCAAGGGGCGTGCACAGCCTGGCCAACGCCGGCGCAGGGTCTGGGTCGTCCACCAGCTCGTCGACTGTGGCGGTCGTGCTCTAATCGCCGGATGGCGAAGATCGAATCAGAGCTGATACGACGCTGGCTGCACGGCTGGACCGTAGCTCGCTCCCTGCCCGAGGCCGAGCCCGTGGAGTCCACCGGGGACGGCCTGCGGTCCGAGTGCGGACAACCCGGCCGTGAAGTCGAGGTGTTCGCGCTGCGTGCGGATGAAGAGCCCGAGTCCTTGGCACGGCTGGCGGCAGCCGTCGCCGCCGCGAAGCAGACCACCTGGCTGACGGTACCCACGCTGCACCCCAGCGCCGTCGAAGCCCTCGTCAGCGCCGCCGGACTGGAGTTGCTCCACCGGTCCGAATGGTTCATGACGACCGATCTCACCGAGCACCCGCAGCACGCGCCCGCCGCGCCGTACCAGCGCGAGGTCCGCACCGAGGGACCAGTCACGGTCGTCTCCCTCCACGGCCCCTCCGGCGAGGTTGCGGCGCGCGGCGCCATCGCCGTGGTCGGCGCCGACGCGATCGCCGATCGCATCGAGACCAGCCCGGCGCACCGCCGTCGAGGCCTGGGCCGCGCCATGATGAGCGGTCTGGCAGAGGCCGCCGTGGCCCAGGGCGCCCGTACCGGTCTCCTCATCGCCAGTGAGGAAGGCCAGCGGCTCTACTCCTCCCTCGGCTGGCACCACGAAGCCGACGTCCTGATCGCCCGGGGGCCGGCGGTTCCCCCCAACAGGTAGGAATGGGCTTCCGCGGCAGAGGGGTGCGGCTCTCTTCAGGCCGGCGAGCCGTCACCCTGTCCTGACGCGCGTATCCGCGCGTTGGGCGGGCAGGCCGTGGCCGCCCTGAAACAATGGCGGCTGCGGGGTGATCGCCACCATGGGGGCGTTGCCGGGCACCTCCCGGAGGCAGATTGCCGCCCTCGCTACGAGGCGACCGTGCTGGTCGCGGCCGCCGGGGCGAGGTTGTCGGCGATGCGTTGGAGCACGGAGACCGCAGCCGCGTACTCCTCCTCCGTGATGTCGCCAAGGATGTCCGCACGCACCCGGTCCATGTGTTCCTTGGCCGTTGCCAGTCCCTCGTGTCCCTCTTGCGTGCAGGTCAGCCGGCCGTCCGCGCCGATGCCGAGCCAGCCCCGGTGTACAAGGGCGTCGACGGCGTGGACCATCACCTCGGCCCCCATGTCGTAGGGCACGGCCACGGCGCGGATCTCGTCTCGGGTGAGGCCGTCCTCGGCGCGGACGATGTTGTTGAGCGCCCACCACTGCGGTTGGGTTACGTCGATGCGTGCCAGGGTGGCTTGCGAGTGTCGCAGGATCGCCTCGGTGGCCCTCCAGGCCACCAGGGCAATGGGCCGCTGGCCGAGGGTGGCGGTGCCGTTCTGCAGGGGGCTTGTGGTTGTCATGATCGCCAAGCTAGGACCTCAAGTGCGGCTGAGGTCAAGGATGTGGCGCTGCCGAGACGAGGTACCAGGATCTTGCCGTGCGCCAAGCGGCAACCGAGCCAACGTCGATGGCAGGCCCAGTCCGAGATCCCTTCACGACAGGGGCGAGGGCGGTGGTGGGGGTCTTCGCCGTCTCCGCCGGGGGGCTTGGCCGGCTTCGTTCGTAAGACGGGCCCTGTCACAGCTTCGCTTTCTTGGCGGGCGGCACGGTTTCCCCCCGGCTCCCGGATAAGGATTCGTCCGCGGAGAAGGCCGTCCCTACCCTGTGTCTCAGCGGGGGTGCGCGCATCCCCGCAGGTTGCGGTGCCGTGGCAGAGCGGCCCATTGCGATCGACGTGGGCGAGGTCCCTCCCACGGCGACTGACGGAGACGGGGCGGACCTGCTCCCCTCTGTCCACGGGTTCGAATCCCGTCGGCACCGCAGCCGCCCTGGACGTAGTGCCGTACTTCGCGGTTGCCGGTTCGTTGAGCGTCAAAGGGGGGCCGATGTCCTGGCCGGATGTCACAGTGGTTGATGCGTGCGTGCGGCGCGACGGCCGGGGCGGCAGCCCCACGGTCGTCACCGACGACGACCCGGCGGCGACGGACGCGGACCGGCGTGCGGTCGCCGCTGCGGCCGGCACCTCGCACGCGGCGTTCCTCGGCCCGGGCCGGACGCCGGACGGTGGCCTGCCGGTCCGGTTCTTCACCGCCACCGCCGAACTGTCCGGCTGCGGCCACGGCACCGTCGCCGCGCAGGCCGTCCGGTTGACCCGCACCGCACTGGGCGAGCTCAACGACCGCCAGCACACCGGAGGGCGCACGTTCGACACCGTCGCGATCCGCCGCCCCACCGGCATCGAGGTGTGGTTCGACCAGGGCCCCGTCGCACTGCGTCACCCGGGACCGGACGAGAGCGCCGCGATCACCGCCGGGCTCGGGCTCACCTCGGGCGACCCGCATCCGACCGACCGGCCACGGATCGCCTCACCCGGGGCACCACGCATGCTGGTACCCGTCCGCGACCGATCGGCGCTGCTCCGAGTCCAGCCGCACCTCGCCAGACTGACAGCGGCGTGCCGTCGGTACGGGCTCCTCGGCTGCTTCGTGTACGTGCCGCCGGTGGGCGGCCGACCGGGTGCGGCACGGATGTTCGCACCGGCGATCGGTGTCGACGAGGACGTCGCCAACGCCAACAGCACCGGCTGCCTGGCCGCCCACCTGCTCGACACGACAGGGGCGCAGACGGTCACGATCGAGGTGGAGCAGGGCGACACCCTCGGCCGCCCGGCCAGCGTGCTCGCCTCGGCCCGACGCGGGCCGGCGGGCATCACGACCCGGGTCGGCGGCTTGGCGGTGGTCCGTGACCGGCACCGAGACGACACCTAGACCTGTGCAACCGCGGCCACGAGACCGGCGCTTGCGCGACCTGCCGCCGCACCGAGCCGCGAGGCGGGCCTGGCCCCCGCTGTCGTGAAGCCGGGCACCATGCCGGTACCGAAGCCTCACTTCGATCTGGTGCGACGGGGATACGACCGCGCCCAGGTGGACGCCCACTTCGCCCTCGCGCCGGAGCGGCGTCCTCTCAATCCGCCCTTCGATCTCGTACGACGCGGGTACGGGCGGGGCCAGGTCGACAGGGCCCTCCGCCTTACCGGCGCCGACAGGAACATTCAGCCCGGCCAGTAGCGACCCGGCGCCCGCACCGTCAGGAAGCCGCGGAGTCGCCGTAGTAGTCGCGCAGCAGGTCCTCCAGATCCTCCAAGGACTGATCCACACTGCTGGCCCCGAGTCCGTCCAGGATCTGGATACACGTGGCCGTGTAGGCACCCAGCTCCACGATCAGGTCCAGGTAGGCCTCCTGGTCCCGGACGAACAGCCTCATCAGCCACTCCGCCGTCTGACCCATGCCCTTCGGCCCCGTCATCAACGTCCGCAGCAGATCGACCACCGGGCCCTGGACACCCTCTCCAGGCATCCGCTCCAGTGCTTTCGCGGCGTCCATGTCGCGTTCCTGGGCGAGCCAGAACGTCATGGCGGACGCCGCCACACCCGCCGCCGCAGCGAGGTCATGGATCGGGTGCATCCCGTCCAGGTCCTCGGTGGACCGGGCCACCTTCAGCACCGTCCGGCAAGCCGGAAGCTCCGTGCGCGGCACCGGCTCGTTCCCCACCGGCATCAGCGAGGCCCGCACCAACTCCATCACGGGTTCATATGAGACTGTCATCCCCCCATCCTCCCGTCACGGTCGACTCCGTGGCCCCCGAACGGCGCAGTTCCCCCTCGCGAGCACGCCGGCCTTGGTTGGCGCGGGCCGTCGTTCAGTCGTCCGGGTGTTCGTGTCTGTGGGCAGGGGCGGGCAAGATGCCCGATGGGTGGTGCCGACCACGGTCCGGTGGCGCGTACGCGGATCGCGGCCCTCACCGGGCTCAGCCCGGCCGCGGTCTCACGGCAGGTGGTCGACCTCACCGGTCTGGGGCTGGTGCGGGAGCGCCCCGAACTGGTCGCCGCGGCGGGCGTCGGCCGCCCGCAGGTTCCGGTGGACATCGACTGCGGCCGGGTCGCCGTGGCCGGTGTGCACATCGGGGTGCCGGGCGCGACGCTGTCCCTGATCGACCTGCGCGGGCGCGTCCTGGCCCGGGAGGACGTGAGCAGCCGGGAGCCCGGCCCGGACGGGATCCTGGGAAGGGTGGCCGGCCGGCTGCCCGCCTTCCTCGCCGCGCACCGGGGCGGCCTAACCCTCGCGGGTGTGGGTGCGGTGCTGGGGGGAAGGGTGGACCCGGAGCGGGGTATCGCGGTGCGGCACGAACCGCTCGGCTGGTACGAAGTACCGTTGCGCGACGCGCTGGAGCGGGTCACCGGACTGCCGGTGTACGTCGACAACCACGCACGCGCCCTCGCCCAGTCGGAGATCCTCTTCGGCCATCCCGACGCGCAGCACAGCATCGTGGCGGTCTTCGTGGGCCATGTGGTCGACGCGGCTCTGGGCAGTGGCGGCCGGGTGCACCTGGGCCCGCGCGCGGCCACCAGCGACATCGCGCACCAGCCCGTACCCGGCAGCCGGGCGAAGTGCTCCTGCGGCAGGACCGGCTGCTTCGAGGCGGTGGTCTCCGACACCGTCCTGTTCGCGGAAGCCGCTCGGCGGGGCATCATCGCCGAACCGGACCGCACCCTGCTCTCCGAGGCCGTGGC
>NZ_JZWV01000226.1 GCF_000966975.1 Streptomyces katrae
GCTCTCCGAGGCCGTGGCGGCGGGACATCCCGGCGCCGACGCTCTGGTGCGGCGCCGGGCGCGGTTGATCGGCCGGGCGGTCGCGCTGCTGGCGGACCTGGTCAATCCGGACGTGGTGGTGGTGCACGAGACCTTCTCCGGCGCCCACCCGCGGTACCTCGACGCGATCCGTGAGGAGGCGGTCGAGCGCTCGCACCTGTGCGAGGACCCGGAGCGGATCGTGGCTCCGGGAACCGGGGAACGGGCACTGGACGTCGCGGCCGGGACGGCCGTTCTGGCCAACATCTACGCCGATCCGCTACGGACAGTGGCGTTTGACCAATCACCGGGTGTCTGACAATCTGCGCGCATGACCCCGACCGTGCGGCTCGTTTCCCGCCGGCATGTCGACCTCTGTCGCCATGCCAGCGCGATCTGTGCCGTGCCGTCGTCGCCGGGCTGTCCCCGCTGATTTCGCCTTCAGCCTGACGCCGGCCCGCCCGGGCCGCGGTCCCGCCGTTCCCGTTCCCGTTCTCCGGGACGCCTGGGCGACACGGCCGCTCCCCTCCCCCGCACCGCGTTTCGCGATCCTGACCGGATCTCCGCGCCGCGGCTCCCGCTGCTTCACCCGCTTCACCCGCTTCACCCTGCGATGGACCGCACCCGGCCCCACCTGCGGTGAATTAGTTCCGCTCAGATTGCAATTAAGTTTCCTCGCTTCCTCATCGCCAAGGCGGTTCCATCATGACCACGCTCCCTCCCCTCTCCCGGCGGGGCCTGCTGCGCGCCGTGGGTGCCGGCTCCCTCCTCATGACGCTGGGCGCCTGCCGCTCCGCGGTCGACGACAGCACGCCGGCCGCCGCGGCGAGCCCCCGCAGGGGAGGCACGCTGACGGTCGCGCACGGGGTCGACTTCACTCCGTCCCTCCTCTTCGCGGTGAGCGCGATGACCCTCGTCCCACGCTTGGTGTTCAACACCCTCACCCGCTACGACGAGAAGCTGCGGCCGCAGCCGGAACTGGCGAAGTCCTGGCAGGTGGCCCCGGACGGCAAGAGCATCACCTTCACGCTCCGCGACGACGTCACCTTCCACAACGGCCGCAAGTTCACGGCGGACGACGTCATCTTCGCGGTGCAGAACCTTCAGAACCCCGTGCGAGCCGCCCAGTTGAGATCCACGGCGGCCGCGGTCACCGCCTTCGAGAAGCGGGGCGACCACGAGATCACCCTCGGCCTCGCCCATCCCGTCAGCAACCTGTTCGACCTCTTCGAGTTCATGTTCATCGCCGACAAGGACTCCGTCGAGGACGCCGTCGCCGGCAAGCAGCTCATCGGCACCGGGCCCTACACCTTCACCGGCCGCAATCCCGGCGCCTCCCTCAGCTTCGCGCGCAACGAGCGCTACTGGCAGCCCGGCCGGCCCTACCTGGACAAGGTAGAGATACGCATCATCCCGCAGCCCGATTCGCTGCTCTCCTCGCTGCGCACCGCCCAGTCACAGCTCTCGTT
>NZ_JZWV01000227.1 GCF_000966975.1 Streptomyces katrae
GGGCCAGGACGTGGCGCAGCTGAAGGACGACAAGCAGTTCCGGATCAAGGGGTACGACACGGGCGCCGGCGCCCTCTACCTGGGCGCGAACGTCAAGGAGCAGTACACGAGCGACAAGCGCGTGCGCCAGGCGCTGTCCTGGGCCGTCGACCGCGAGCGCATCGTCAAGCAGGTCCTCGGCGGCTACGGCCAGGCGAGCGCGGCCCCCTGGCCGAAGTCCTCCCCGGCGTACAGCGACGCCAATGCCACCCGCTACCAGCACGATCCGGACAAGGCGCGGGCCCTGTTGACGGAGGCCGGGCACGACAGCCTGTCCCTGCCGCTGGCCCACGCGTCGGTCCCCAGGGTGACGGCCATCGCGCAGATCATCCAGTACGACCTGAAGCAGATCGGCATCACCACCGAGCTCCAGCCGTACGACTCGGCGACCATGCAGAAGAAGCTGATCGCCCAGCAGATGCCGGCGCTGTGGACGATGGGCCACGGGTTCGCCCAGGTCCACCCGTCCACCCTGGCGGTCAGTGCCTACCCCTTCAACGAGGCCAAGAACACCTCCCAGTTCAGCTCGCCCGCGTATACCGAGGCGGTACGGGCGGCTTGGGTGCGCGATGACGCGGAGGGCCCCGAGGCGCTGGCGGCCTACCAGCGGATCAGCGACCAACTCCTCGACGAGGCCTTCATCATCGACCTCGCGGTGGAGGCTCAGGTGGAGGTCGCCACGGCGAAGGTCCACGGAGCGGACCTCAACAAGTTCGGCTACCTCATCCTCGACGACGCGTACCTGGTGTGACGCCGTGCGCTCCTACCTGTTGAAGAGGGTTCCCTCCGCGCTGCTCGTCCTGGTGCTCGCCTCGTTCGTCATCTTCGTGATCCTGCGCCTCATCCCGGGCGACCCGGCCACCACCCTGGCCGGACCGGACGCCGGACCCGCGGCCGTCGAGGCGATCCGCGCCCGGCTCGGCCTGGACCGACCGCTGTCGGCCCAGTACGTCACCTGGCTCGGCGACCTCGTACGCGGCGACCTCGGGCCCTCGTACGCCATCGGCGGCGAGGTCTCCGACCTCATCGGGCAGGGGCTGGGCCGGACCGTGGAGCTGACCATCGGCGCCCTGGTGCTGACGGTCGCGCTCGGCCTGGCCCTGGGGCTGGCCGGGGCGACCGGGCGCGGTCGCGGGGTGCGCGCCGCGGCGCGGGCGGTCGCCACGGCCGCGCTGGCCGTGCCGCCGTTCGTCACCGGCATCGTGCTGGTGCTGGTGTTCGCCGTGGCCCTGCGCCTGCTGCCCGCCGGCGGGTACCAGTCGGTGCTCGACGCCCCCGACATCGGCCTGCAGTACCTGCTGCTGCCCGCTCTGTGCCTCGCGCTGCCCAGCGCCGCCGTCCTCGGCCGCTACCTCAAGGACGGGCTGGAGCGCGCCCTGGCCGAGGACTACGTACGGACGGCGACGGCCGTGGGCGTCACCCGCCGGCGCATCATCTGGCGGCACGCGCTGCCCAACGCCCTGCCGTCCTCCGTCACCGTACTCGGCATGCAGATCGGGCAGTTGCTCAGTGGAGCCGTGGTGGTCGAAGCGGTCTTCGCCTGGCCGGGGCTCGGCATGCTCGCCGAGCAGGGGGTGGTCCGCCGCGACTACCCCGTCGTGCAGGCCCTGCTCCTGCTGCTGGTCGGGGTGTTCGTCGCCGTCCAGTTGCTCACCGACATCGTCTACGCCTGGCTGGACCCCCGGATCAGGTGGGAGTGAACCATGACCACCACGACCCTCCCGCTCCGCGCCCGCAACCGGTACGTGGGCGGACTGCTCACCGTCCGGGGCATCACCGGACTCGCCCTGGTGTCCGGGCTCGCCCTGGCCGCCCTGCTGGCGCCGCTGCTCACCTCCGCCGACCCGCTGGCGCAGAGCGGCGACGCCCTGCTCGGTCCCTCGTCGCGGCATCCGTTCGGCACGGACGACCTCGGACGGGACCTCTTCAGCCGGGTGCTCCACGGCATCCGCGCCGACCTCGCCATCGGGCTGACGGCCGTGCCCCTCGCCGCCGCGGCGGGCTGCGCCCTCGCCCTGCTCTCGGTCTCCTCCCGGGCTGCCGATGCCGCCGTCCAGCGGGCGTTCGACCTGGTGCTGGCCTTCCCCGGGCTGATCCTCGCCCTGACCGTCACCGCCATCTGGGGGCCGGGCCGGCTGCCCGTCGTGGCCGTCATCGCCCTGGCGGAGACACCGGCTTTCGGCCGGCTGCTGCGGGGCGGCATCCTCGTCCAGCGCGAACGCGAGTACGCCCTCGCCGCACACGTCGGCGGCGCGGGGCGGCTGCGCGTCCTGTTCCGCCACGTCCTGCCCAACGCGATCGACCCCATCGTGGTGCAGATCGCCACCGCCCTGTCGATCGCCGTGTTCATCGAGGGCGCCATGAGCTTCATCGGGGTCGGCATCAGGCCCCCGGAGCCCTCGCTCGGCAGCATCCTCAGCCAGTCCACGGGCTACATGGGCACCCACCCCTCCTTCGCGGTGGCACCGCTGGTCGCGGTGACCGCACTCGTCATCGGCTTCACGCTCGTCGGGGAAGCCCTGAACCGGGGGATCCGGCAGTGACCCAGGCCACGACCCGCACCACCACCAATAGCACCGACACGACCGACACCACCGCTTCCCGCCCAGCTGCCCGCCCGGTGCTGGACGTGCGCGGCCTGCACGTCGAGTTCCCGCTCGGCGGCCGGACCGCGCACGCGCTCCGGGGCGTCGACCTCTCCCTCGCCGCCGGGGACACCCTGGGAATCGTGGGCGAGTCCGGCTCGGGCAAGTCGACCCTGGCAAGTCGACCCTGGCCCTCGCCCTGACGCGCATGCTCCCGGGCGGCGGCCGCATCACGGACGGCTCCGTGCTGCTCGACGGCCAGGATCTCGCCACCGCTTCCGACGAGGCACTGCGCCGGGTACGCGGCGGGCGGATCGGGATGGTCTTCCAGGACCCGATGGCCTCCCTCAACCCGGTGCTCTCCATCGGACAGCACCTGGACGAGGCGATGCGCGCACACGGCCGCGGCGACCGGCGCTCACGCCGCCGCCGCACGCTGGAACTCCTGGACCTGGTCGGCATTCCCGACCCCGCGCGGCGCATCGACGACCACCCGCACCAGTTCTCCGGCGGTATGCGCCAGCGCGTCATGATCGCCCTCGCGCTGGCCGACGAACCCGACGTCCTGATCGCCGACGAACCGACCACGGCGCTCGACGCCACGGTCCAGGACCAGACCCTGACCCTGCTCGAACGGCTGAACAGGGAAACGGGCACCGCTCTCGTGCTCATCACCCACGACATCGGTGTCGTCGCCCGCTCCTGCCGTCGTGTGCTGGTCATGTACGGCGGTACGGTCGTCGAGGACGGGCCCACCGACCGGGTCCTCGCGGACCCCCGGCACCCCTACACCGCCGGACTGCTGGCGGCCGTGCCACGGCTGGAGTCCCCTTCGGGAACCCGGCTGCGCAGCATTCCCGGCAGCCCGCCCGACCCCGCCGCCTCCACCCGGGGGTGCGCCTTCGCGCCCCGCTGCGCGCGGGCCGAGGACCGCTGCCGCGAGCAGGTGCCCGTTCTGACCCGGGCTTCGGACGACGTCCGCGCCGCGTGCTGGGTCACCGGTCCGAAGGACGTGGTCATCGCGGAACCCACCGAGGACGTTCGCAGCCGGCCGGCCCCGGACCGGGCCGCCACACCGCTGCTGGAGGTCACCGGGCTGCGCAAGACGTTCCCGGGCCGGGGGCGCCGCGGGCGCCGCGATCCGCTGGCCGCCCTGGACGGGGTCGACCTCGTCCTGCACCCCGGCGAAACGCTGGGGATCGTGGGCGAGTCGGGGTCGGGCAAGTCCACGCTCGCGCGCACCATCGTCCAGGTCCACGAACCCACCTCCGGCGTCGTCCGGTTCCGGGGACGGGAGCTGTCCGGGGCGTCCCCGGAAACCTCCCGGGCACTGCGGCGCGAAGTGCAGATGGTCTTCCAGGATCCCTTCTCGTCGCTCAACCCCCGGATGACCGTGGGCCAGATCATCGCCGAGCCGCTGATCGCACACGGCCTCGGCGACCGTGCGCAGCGGGCGGAGCGGGTGGCCGCGCTGCTGCGGCAGGTCGGACTGGATCCGGAGGCCGCCGGGCGCCACCCGCGCGCGTTCTCCGGCGGCCAGCGCCAGCGC
>NZ_JZWV01000228.1 GCF_000966975.1 Streptomyces katrae
GCGCCAGCGCATCGGCATCGCCCGGGCGCTGGCCCCCGAGCCGTCGGTCCTCATCTGCGACGAGCCCGTCTCCGCGCTCGACGTCTCCGTCCAGGCGCAGGTCGTCAATCTCCTCACCGACCTGCAACGCGACCTCGGGCTGGCCCTGTTGTTCATCGCCCACGACCTCGCAGTGGTGCGGCAGATCAGTCACCGCATCGCCGTGATGCACCGCGGCCAGGTGGTCGAGACCGGCCCCGCCGACGAGGTCTGCACCCGCCCGGCACACCCCTATACCCGCGCCCTCCTCGGGTCCGTGCCCAGGACCGCCCCGTCCTCTCCTCCGTCCTCTCCTCCGTCCTCTCCCAAGGAGGTCCACACGTGACCAGCCCCGCCACCCCGGCCACCCCCGCCACTACGGCCACGCCGAACCGTCGTGATCCCTACGCCGGCTTCGCCGGACGGGTCGGCCGCACCTTCGCCGAGTCCGAGCCCTCCTGGCAGCCCGCGCGCCGACCCGGAGGCCGTGCCCCGAACGTCGTCGTGGTCCTGGTCGACGACATGGGCTACAGCGACATCGGCCCGTTCGGCTCGGAGGTCCCCACCCCCGTACTCGACGGCCTGGCCGCGAGCGGCGTGCGCCTGGCCAACTACCACACCATGCCGCTCTGCTCCCCCGCCCGTGCCGCCCTGCTCACGGGTCTCAACCCGCACCGCGTCGGATACTCGACGGTCGCCAACTTCGACCCCGGTTTCCCCGGATACGGCATGGAAGTCGGGGAGGACATCCCCACCTTGGCCGAGGTCCTCCACGACGCGGGCTACGCCACCTACGCCGTCGGCAAGTGGCACCTGACCCGCGACTCGGCGTCCAACGCCGCCGACGACCGGCGCAACTGGCCGCTGCAGAAGGGCTTCGACCAGTACTACGGCGTACTGGAGGGCCTGACCAGCCTCTTCCATCCGCACCAGCTGGTCCGCGACAACAGCCCGCTGGACATCGACGAACTGCCCGACGGCTACTACTACACCGACGACATCACCGACCAGGCCATCTCCATGGTCAAGTCACTGCGCGCGCACGACCCCGACAAGCCGTTCTTCCTGTACGTCGCCCACAACGCGGTCCACGGCCCCCTCCAGGCCAAGCCCGCCGACATCGAACGCCATCGCGGACGCTACGACGGAGGCTGGGACGCCCTGCGCGACACCCGCTTCGCCCGGCAGATCGCCGACGGTCTGTTCCCCGAGGGGACCCCCCTGCCGGAACGCAACTCCGAGGCGGGCTTCGACGTAGGCCCCTGGGACGAGCTGACGCCCCAACAGCAACGCCGTTACGCCCGTTACATGGAGGTCTACGCGGCCATGGTCGACAACATCGACCAGAACCTCGGACGGCTCACCGACACCCTTCGCGCACTCGGCGAACTCGACAACACCATCGTCGTCTTCACCTCCGACAACGGTGGCACCGGCGAAGGCGGCGCCGAGGGAACGCGCAGCTACTTCAGCCGCTTCGTCCACCAGCCCGTCCCGGACGACTGGAACGAGGACGTGGACCGGGACACCGACCTCATCGGCGGTCCGCAGAGCCTGGTGCACTACCCGCGCGGCTGGGGCATGGCCTCCAACACCCCGTTCCGGCTCTACAAGGGCCAGACCTACGCCGGCGGCGTGCGCGTGCCGTTCGTCATCTCCTGGCCCGAGGGGCTGCGGCGGGCCGCGGACGACCCCGGGGTCCGGCAGCAGTACCAGTACGTCACCGACATCACCCCCACCCTGCTGGAACTCGCCGGCGTGCGCCGCCCGGAGCTGTGGCGCTCGCGGCCCGCCCAGGAGCTGGACGGCGTCAGCTTCGTTCCGGTCCTGCGCGACGGGCGGACTCCCGGCTCCCACACCGAGCAGTACTGCGAGATGTCCGGCAACCGCAGCTACTACCGCGACGGCTGGAAGCTGGTCACGCTGCACCGCCCGGGCACGCCGTACGACGACGGCGAGTGGGCGCTGTACGACCTGCGCACCGACCCCACCGAAACCACCGACGTCGCCGAGGCACACCCGGAGGTGGTGAAGGAGCTCGCCGCGGCGTGGGAAGCGGCGGCCTGGCGCAATGGTGTCTTCCCCCTGGCCGACGGCAGCGGCGCACTGGCCCGGCGCAACCCCGCGGAGGAGCGGTTCCACCGCCCGCTGACCCTGCTGGCGGGCACTCCCGAGCTGGAGCGCTACCGCTCCTCCCGGCTCATCTCGTTCCGGTCCTTCGACGTCACCGTCGAACTCGACGAGCACGCCGCCTCGGACCAGGGCGTGCTGGTCTCGCACGGCGACCAGGGCGGCGGCTACAGCCTGTACGTGGAGGAGGGGCGGCTGCGCTTCGCGTACAACGAGTACGGCGAGCTGCACGAGACCGACGCCGGCCCGCTGCCCGCGGGCCGGCGGACGGTCACGCTGTCGGCCGCCGCGGCGGAGGGTCTGCGCTGGGAGTTCCGCATCCTGGTCGACGGGGTGGAGACCGGCCGCTCGCCCAGCGTCCACCAGCTGATCGGCATGGCGCCGCTCCAGGGGATCAGCGTAGGGGTGGACCGCAAGTCCCCGGTCTCCTGGCCGGTGTACGAGCGCCACCGCAGCTTCCGCTACACCGGCCGCCTGCGCTCGGTGACGTACACCCCCGGTGAACAGGCGCCCTATGACCCGGCGCTGGTGGCCCGAGCCCTTCGGGAGGCGGCCGCCGCCTTCGAATGACGGACGGACGGACGCACGCGCCGGCTCCTCAGCACCCCGCCCGCGGGACCGGGTCCGGTTCCCGCGGGCTGCGGGGTTCCGGGCCCGGCACGTGCTGTCCGCCCACACGGCCACGCGCGATGCGGAATCCGACGTCGTCGACCCGGAAGGTCGGGTGGCTACGGCGTCGGACGGAGGCCCTGCAGCTCCAGTGCTCGTCGAACCAGCCACCGCCTCGCAGCACCCGGTAGGTGCCGTAGACCTCGGCGTCGTAGATGTCCCAGCACCACTCCCACACATTGCCGAGCGTGTCGTGAAGGCCCCAGGGATTGGGCCGTTTGCCGCACGCTTCACGGATGCGCTCGGTCGAGTTGCCTCGATACCAGGCGATCTCGTCGAGGGGGCCGTACCGCGGTCCCGTGGTCCCGGCGCGGCAGGCGTACTCCCACTCGGCTTCTGTGGGCAGTCTGTACC